>CAVJKE010000119.1:0-6157 GCA_963649695.1 bacterium | reverse complement strand
CGACTTGAGCTGCGCGTCGATGTTGGTACGGAAAGAGTAACGGTTGAAGTTGGAGCCGATGATGGTTCCTTCCTGGTCCATATAAGAACCTGAGACATAGTACTGTACCTTCTCAGTACCGCCCTGGGCGCTCACCTGGTGCTGGTGCTGGAGGGCTGTGCGGAAGATCTCGTCCTGCCAGTTCGTACCCTTGCCGAGAAGTTCAGGAGAGGCGTAGTAGGCGTTGGACTCGTAGATGTCGCCTTCCTCTACCATCTCGTTGTAGTACTGGGCATATTCACGAAGGTTCATCATGTCCAGGCGGGTGGTCTGGCGGGAAATCGCCAGCATTCCGTCGTAGGTGAACTTCGCTTCGCCGGCCTTTCCGTGCTTGGTGGTGATGAGCACGACTCCGTTCGCTCCCTGCGCTCCGTAGATCGCGGTGGCGGAGGCGTCCTTGAGGATCTCCATGCTGACGATGTCGGCAGGGTTGATGGTGGACAGAGGGGAGATGGTGGAGACAGTACCGTTGCCGAGAGCGTCGCCGAGACCGAAGTCAGCTCCTCTGTTGCCGCCGCCCTGGACGATCACACCGTCGATCACGTACAGAGGCTCGGCGTTGGCGTTGATGGTCGCCTGGCCGCGGACACGGATGGAGGATGATGAACCAGGGGCTCCGGAGGTGGTGACGGCGGTCACACCGGCCGCGCGGCCCTGGAGGGACTGGTCGAGAGATGAGATGATCGACCCCTTGAGGTCGGATTCTTTCATTGAGACAGAAGCGCCCGAGAGGTCGCTCTTCTTCATTGTACCGTAACCTACGACAACGACCTCATCGAGGAGTTCATTGTCTTCGGCCAGGACCACATCGACCTTCGTCTTGCCGGAAACGGAGATTTCCTGCGTGGCGTAGCCGATTGATGAGAACACAAGGACAGCGTTGTCCTTGACAGTGATTGTGTAGTTACCATCCAGATCAGTGATGGCGCCGTTATTGGTGCCTTTCTCCTGGACGCCAGCTCCGATGACACCGAGTCCGGACTGGTCCTTGACGGTACCGGTCACGGTCTTTGTCTGCGCCATCGCTGTCAGCGCGCTTCCGAGGAAGAGAACTAACAGGAATGTCAATAGCTTACTTTTCATGCTATCTGATTTTTGGTTAATAAATATATAGGTGTTATTTGATCGTTGTGGTCATAAGGCTGTCGGCGTAGGCTCTGACAAGGGCGACAGTGCTGCTGTCGCTGAGGTACACGCCGTTAAGGCCCTGGGCTTCCTGCGAAGGGTCGCCGCAAAGGTCGTCACCCTCCTGCCAGAACTCGTGGGTCTGCTCCGCCACACCGCTCCAGGCCCAGAAGTTGCAGCCTGCAAGGACACCGCCTTCGCGGGCGGACTTCAGCACTTCTCTGAATATGAGAGTGTAGTACCTGTCTCTTTCCGATGTTGTGGCGGAGTTCATCCACTCGTGACCGTCGCGCGGAAAACCGAACTCCTCAACCACCACAGGTTTGTTGAGTTTATGGGCCATTTCGTAATGGCGGTTGAGGTAGTCGACGGTCTTATCATAAACAAGGTTAGTATCCCCGGATTCAACGCCCTCCGCGATCCAGCTCCAGTTGTAAGGCCAGATGTGGACGGTGATGTAGTCGATGTCCGGGCAGTCGTTCAGACGGTAGCAGAGATCATAGTCACCGTCGTTGCAGCCGATGCCGCCTTCGTTGCCGGTGCAGACGAGGTGGTTCGGGTCGAGGGACTTGATGAGCCTGGCAGTGGCCTGCTGATAGTCCACGAACGCCTTGACCTTCACGGAATCAGTGGTGAAAGGCCTCGGCTCGTTGCAGAGCTGCCAGGCGAAGACGGCGGGGTTCTCTGAATATCTCTCCACATACTTGCGCACGTGTTCCTGGTAGAGGGCCACCGCCTTCTCATTGGCGGCGAACTCCGCCATCGCGCACATATACGGCCAGTAACCGTCCACCGCAGGAAGCGGCTGACGGCCCTCTCCGGCGGCCTCGAGGTAGGAGCGGTAGCCCGTCGGGCTCCACTCCCAGGCGTTGTTGAGGAAGAGGACGGCGGCCATGTCACGCTTCTGAAGCTCGGAGAGCAGGATGTCCATCCCCTCGAAATTCTCCTCCGTGGCGCAGACCCTGACGTTAGTCAGACCGAGGGCCTTGAGGGAGTCGAGTTCGGTGGTGAGGCGGGCCGGGTCGCTCACGGCGATGTCGCCGAGATACCAGGCGTTCGTGCCGATGAAGTAAACCGGAGAGCCGGACTTGACGAATTGAGTCCCCTTCACGCCGAAAAATTCGGGAGCCTTTACGGCCTCGTTACAGGAACTCATTGAAAACAAGCAGATTAAAACTGCCAGAATTAATTGATTATGTTTCAAGTGTCATTAATTTTACAACACTGCAAAATTAGGTACTACCCGAAACGAAAACAAATACAATTTTGACAAATAACGCAAAAATCCGCTACACAATGACTTTTTTCTTCTTGTACATCGAGCGGAACTCGTGAGGGGTGACCCCTTTGCGGGACTTGAAGATGCGGTTGAAATTGGACAGGTTGTTGAAGCCGCAGGAGTAGCAGATCTCAGTCACGTTGGCCGTGGTGTCCACCAGCGCCCTTGCGGCGTTTCCGAGGCGGATGTCAATCAGATAGGACGACAGGGTCTTGCCGGTGCGCAGCTTGAAGAAACGGCTGAACGAACTCGGACTCATCCCCACGAGGTCAGCCAGGGCCGGCAGGGTGAGATCCTCTGCGAAATGTGCGTTGATATATTCCTTGACCTTCATCACGCGGCGGCTTTCGGTGTCGCGCGCGGCGTGGGCGAAGGAACTGCTCGCAAGCTCGCGGGACTCGCACTGGGAGAGGGTGTAAAGCAGTGACAGACAGGAGAGGAACTGGATGAAGCTGTCCTTCTCGCTGACGATGGCGTTGATCTGTGAATATGCGCACATAATGGACCCGATGGGGAACGCGAGGCCGTGTCCGGCGCGTTCGAGCATCTTCCTGATGCCGGCGAACTGGTTCTTGCCGAGCAGTCCTTCGCCGAACAGGTCCGGAGAGAACTGGATGGTGACCTCCCTGATGTCGGGCGACACGCAGCCGGCCTGCTCCCAGACGTGTTCAAGGTTCTCGCCGGCGATCAGAACGAGGTCGTAGTCCCCTATCGTCTCTACGCTGTCGCCCACAATCCGGCGCACCCCGGGAGCGTTCTGGATGAAATTCAGTTCATACTCCCTGTGCCTGTGCAGCGGATAGGTGAATTCCTTCTTGTGCCTCTCGACGATGTAGAAGCAATCCCGCTGCGAAAGTCCTGAAATCTCTGAGAAAACCTGTGACATAGCAGTGGCGAATATAATACTTTTTTAACAATTTCTTACACAACGGTCAGAAAAACAGCGTCCTCAGTCTTTCCAGACCTTGAGATATTCCTGCAAAGCCCACATCTCGTCCCTGTAGCGGGCGGCCTCGGAGAAATCCAGGTCCGCGGCCGATTTCTCCATCCTGCGCTTGTCCTCGGCGACCATTTTCTGGATCTGCTCCCGGCTCATCGAACGGATGACAGGGTCCTGGAGCACGGCGGCGAGGTCCGCCTTCACGAAACCGTCCACATAGGCCGTGTTCCCCTCCCTCTTCGAATCGTGGCCGAGACCGACAGAGACCGTCCCCCTGCCGAGATCGCTCGGATTCGGGATGTAGGTTGGGTTCGAGACGGAATCCGCCGCGCTGACCCTGCCGCTCGGACCGTTCTTGACCCTCGGATTGACCGCCTTGTCCTGCCCGCCGTAAAGCTCGGTGGCCAGGGCGTTCATCTTGACCTCGACCTGCTTCGGGGTGATGCCGTGGATCTTGTTGTACTCTATCTGCTTGGTCCTCCGGCGGTTGGTCTCACGGATCGTCTCCTCCATCGACTTGGTGACGGAGTCGGCGTACATTATCACCAGGCCGTTGACGTTCCTCGCCGCCCTGCCGGCGGTCTGCGTCAGCGCCCTGTCGGAACGTAGGAAGCCCTCCTTGTCGGCGTCGAGGATGGCGACCAGCGACACTGAAGGAATATCCAGACCCTCGCGCAGGAGGTTGACTCCGACCAGCACGTCGAAAAGGCCGTTCTTGAAATCCTCGATGATCTCGACTCTCTCGGCAGTGTCCACGTCGGAATGGATGTAGCGCACGCGCACGCCGATCTTGTCAAGGTAGTCGGTGAGTTCCTCGGCCATTCTCTTGGTCAAGGTAGTGACGAGCGTCCTCTCGTCCTTCTCGGACCGCTTGCGGATCTCCTCCACGAGGTCGTCCACCTGGTTCTGCGTAGGACGGACCTCGATAGGCGGGTCAAGCAGGCCGGTAGGCCGGACAACCTGTTCGACCACAAGACCTTCCGAACGTCCGAGTTCATAGTCTGTAGGAGTGGCGCTGACATAGACCTTCTGGCCGGTGACCTCGTTGAACTCGTCGAAGGTCAGCGGACGGTTGTCAGCCGCCGCCGGAAGGCGGAAACCATATTCAACAAGAACCGATTTGCGCGAATGGTCGCCGCCGTACATCGCCCTGATCTGGGGGATGGTGACGTGGCTTTCGTCGATGAAGGTGATGAAATCTTTCGGGAAGTAGTCGATGAGGCAGAAAGGCCTCTGGCCGGGCTTGCGGCCGTCAAGGTAGCGGGAATAGTTCTCGATGCCGGGGCAGTAGCCCATCTCCTTGATCATCTCGAGGTCGTTCTCGACCCTCTGCTGCAGACGCTTGGCCTCCAGGGTCTTGCCGATTCTGTCGAAATAGTCCAGCTGCTTTTTCAGGTCATCCTGGATCAGGCTCACCGCCTTTATGCTGCGCTCCCTCGTGGTGACGAAATTGGTGGCCGGAAAGATCGGGACCTCGCTGAGGGACTCGAGGTGCGCCCCGGTGACAGGGTCGATCAGCGACAGGGAATCCACCTCGTCGCCGAAGAACTCTATCCGCACCGCCTCGTCCGACCCGCCGAGGAACACGTCCACGGTGTCGCCGCGGACCCTGAAAGTGCCTCGCTTGAAATCCGTCTCCGTGCGGCTGTAGTTGGCGTCGACAAGATGGTAGAGCAGCCTGGTGAGACTCCGTATCTCGCCTTTGCGCACCACGATGGACTGGGCGTGGAAGTCCTCCGGGTTGCCGATGCCGTAGAGGCAGGAGACGCTGGAGACCACGATGACATCCCTTCTGCCCGACATCAGGGCCGACGCGGCGCTGAGCCTCAGCTTGTCGATCTGGTCATTGATGCTCAGGTCCTTCTCGATGTAGGTGTCGGTGGTGGGAAGGTAGGCCTCCGGCTGGTAGTAGTCGTAGTAGGAGACGAAGTACTCGACGGCGTTGGACGGGAAGAAGCTCTTGAACTCGCCGTAAAGCTGGGCGGCGAGAGTCTTGTTGTGGCTGAGGATCAGGGCCGGGCGCTGGAGCCGTTCGATGACGTTGGCCATAGTGAAAGTCTTTCCGGAGCCGGTCACTCCGAGCAAGGTCACGTCGCCGACGCCCTGCTCGAGAGCGCCGCAGAGTCCGTCGATGGCCGCCGGCTGGTCGCCGGACGGCTTGTACTGTGATTCTATACGAAATTTCATAGTTCTACTTTCGCTAGTGGCAAAATGCCTGTGATAAAATACCTTACCCCACGTCTGGAGAGCATCGCCCGTGAAATTTCATTCCACGTTACCCTTCCCCTAAGTCCCCTTCCTCGGGAAGGGGATGTGCTCCGTCACTGCCGTGACGGGAATAAGGTGCTTCGCTCATACAAAACTCAATTTTCCTTCACCTCATACACAGAAAGCGAATTTACGAATAAATTCCGGAAAGGACTCCGCGGCTAAGGTTTTTCGCGTCAAAAAAACTGATTATCCGCAACGATACCCAATATGATGTAGCCTAAGTTTGACGCAGATTTGCCAGGAAACCGTTCTAGTGATCTACAGGCGCAAATCTGTCCAGGTAGTTTCGGTGGCACCCCGCCACGCGAAGCCTCTGGGCATATTCCTTCGTTTCCCCGGAAACAGAATTGCACAGAATGCCGTCCCGGTTGTTTCTGCTTGCTAATCTGTCAGCCGACTCCTAATCGGAAGCGGCGGCCGTGGCGGATAACTCATTGATAATGAGGTAAAAGAGCATATGTCTGGTAGCGAAATCACGACCAGACATATGTTCTTTTCGTTGG
>CAVJKE010000118.1:0-6159 GCA_963649695.1 bacterium | reverse complement strand
CAAATGAAGCCATCCAGTATTTTATTTCAACCCTGAAAGAGTTGCCTGAGGACGGGAATCCAAGCCTTATTGTCTGTCATTTGAAGTAATCAAGAGAATACGAATTCAAGGGCAACGGGTATTCCCTTGGAGGTGACAATGCCCTCGACTCCCGTGACAGCCGCTACTTCGGCCTCGTGCCGGAGGAGTACATCGTCGGCATAGTCGCCGGCAAGAGCGGTAGAGCTGTTGTTGAAAGAAAATCACAAATGCTATGAACCTACGGGAATTTTTCATAACTTTAAACGCTAAAACAGCTTCGTTGAACCGATGATGACCAGAAAGCACATAACCACGATATCCACAGGCATATTCATACTCCTTCTCGGATGCCTGCCTCTCCGCGCACAGCAGCGGATTTCACTTACGGAGGCGATCGGCATCGCACGGAGCCAGTCGGTCGAAGCCCTGGAGGCGAAGCACGAGTTCGTCTCGACCTACTGGGCCTACCGCTCCTATCAGGCGAGCCGCCTTCCGTCGCTCGTCCTGTACGGCAATCTGATGGACTATGACCGCTCGCTGACCCTGCTGCAGAGCTACGAGGACGGCTCCTTCCGCTACGCCGACACTTACAACCTTCAGAACAGTCTCGGACTCTAGGTCGCGCAGAACATCACATTCACCGGCGGAAAACTCTATGTTTATTCGGATCTTTCCCGCATCGACCAGTTCGGAGCCAACAAGAAACTGACCTGGTACTCCCAGCCTGTCACGGTCCGCTACGTCCAGCCGCTCTTCGCCTACAACCAGTTCAAATGGGACAAACTCATCGAGCCTAAGGAATATGAACGCGGACGCCGCCGTTATGTCGAGTCGATGGAACAGGTCACGGTCAATGCCGTGTCGGCCTATTTCTCCCTTGTCCGCGCCCTGAAGAACCACGATGTGGCGAAGACGAACTACGAAAACACGGAGAAGATGCGTTCAGTGGCGGCCGAGAGGATGAAACTCGGCAGCGTCTCCAAGGCTGAATATCTCCAGCTTGAACTCCGCGCCTTGAACGACAGCATATCGATAGGTGAGAGCGAGGTCGTCGTCCGCGAGGCCCAGATGTACCTGAACTCGATTCTTGGCTACGACGAGTCCGTCGAGGTCGAGCCGGTCGTGGACGATGCCCTGCCCGACATCCTGATGGACTACGACCTGGTGATGGAAAAGGCTTTGAAGAACTCCACCTTCAGCCTTGACAGCGAGATAAATGAACTGAACGCGGCTTCAAGCGTGGCGAAAGCCAAGGCGGACAGGGGAGTCTCGATGAGCCTGAACGCCCGATTCGGCCTCTCCCAGACCGGCCAGGACCTGCCGTCTGTCTACAACGACCTCCTTAACCAGGAGGTGATTGGCCTGTCTTTCAGCGTGCCGATCTTCGACTGGGGGCTTGGCAGGGGAAAGGTCCAGAAGGCGAAGGCCGCCGAGGAGGTGGTGAAGGCGCAGAACCTCCAGAATGAGAACGACTACCGCCGCAAGATATTCACGGCCGTGGGGCAGTTCAACAATCAGCGCCGCCAGTGCCTCGCCTCCCGGAAGGCAATGGAGATCGCCTCGGAAAGGTATGGGCTGATGATGGACAAGTTCAGGCTCGGCACGGCCACGGTGACCGACCTCACCGACGCCCAGAACGACAATGAATCGGCGATGGCCAAGTACATCACCGACTATTCCAATTTCTGGAACTACTACTACACCCTGCGGAAGTACACCCTCTACGACTTCATCACAGGGAAGGACATCGATGTCGATGTGAAGGAAATGGTTGAATGACAAAGGATAAGCTATGAATATGCGGACAAACATACTCAAGGATGGACTTGTGTCCATTCTGCTCTGCGGTCTTGTTTTGATGGCCGCGGCCTGCGGGGGAGGCAAAAAGACCGGGGAGGCGAAGGATGGCAAGCTGGCCTATGCTCCTCAGTTGAACGAAGTCACGGTGATGAAACTGGAAAGGCGGGATTTCGCCCGCCAGCTGCTGTCCAACGGCAAACTTGTCGCCGGCAAGAAAAGCGGACTCCAGTTCCGGACCACGGGAAAGATCGCCACCATAAATGTCAGGAACGGCAACCGTGTCACCGCCGGGGCTGTCATAGCGACCGTGGACAGACCCGACCTCAGACTCTCGCTGGAATCCTCCCGGCTCTCTCTTCAGAAAGCCGAGCTTGATATGTACGACTACCTTGTCGGCCAGGGTTATCCTGCAGGTGATACGACCTCCGTCACGGCGGATGTGCTCTCTGTGGCGAAGATGAAATCAGGCTATTCAGCGGCGGAGAACGCCCTAGCCCGCACCTCCTACGAGATTTCCGGGACGGTGCTGCGGGCTCCGTTCGCCGGCCGGGTCGCAGACATAGAGCAGAAGCCTTTCGACCAGGCTGCGTCCGGAACCTTCTGCACGATCGTGGACGACAGTGTGCTGGAAGTCGATTTCCCCGTGATGGAGTCGGAATATTCATTCATCTCCGTCGGGCTCCCGGTGAAGGTGCGCCCGTTCGCTGACGAGACCAAGGAATATTCAGGGAAAGTCACCGCCATCAATCCGCTGGTGGACTCGAAAGGGCAGGTCTCCGTCACGGCGCAGGTCCGCAACGACGGTTCGCTGATCGACGGGATGAACGTGGCTGTGATCGTTGAAAGGGTTATTCCGGACCAGCTTGTGGTGCCTCGCAGCGCCGTGGTGGTCAGGGACAACCTCGATGTCCTCTTCACCTGCACTGATGACAGCAAGGCCCGCTGGGTCTATGTCACGATCCTCTACTCAAACGGAGACTCCTATGTGGTCGAGGCCAACAAGGACAGGTACGCCGAACTGAAAGAAGGTGACCAGGTGATAGTCTCCGGCAACCTCAACCTTGCGGACAACTCTGAAGTGCTGGTGAGACAACTCCCTCTCTGACGATGCTTAAACATTTGATAGACCGCCCGATAACCGTGACGATGATAACTCTTGTCATCGTTGTGCTGGGCATTGTCAGCGTGCGTCTGCTTCCAGTCTCTCTGATTCCGGACGTGGACATCCCTTACATCACCGTGCAGGCGGCCTCTTCGGAACTTTCGGCGAGAGAGATGGACGAGAGCGTGCTGAAGCCTCTCCGTCAGCAACTCATCCAGATCGACGCTCTGGAGGACATCGTCAGTGAGGCCAAGGACGGAGTCGGGACCATCCGGCTCACTTTCAACCACGGAGCGGACATCGACTACCTTTTCATCGAAGTCAACGAGAGGATAGACCGCTCGATGTCTGGACTCGGAAACATAAACCGTCCTAAAGTCCTGAAGGCCAGCGCCACGGACATCCCGGCGTTCTTTGTCAACATCACTTCCCGGGCCAGGACAGGCGAATCCGGTGCGGAGACCTCGGCGCAGCCTTCCGGCCGGTCGGAAAGCCGAGACCCTGACCTTTATCCGGTCTCCGATGACTTCACGCAGATGAGCCGCTTCGCCCGCGAAGTCATCAGCAAGCGGATCGAGCAGCTCCCGGAGGTGGCTATGGTGGATGTCAGCGGCCTTGTGAACGATGAGATCCTCATAATCCCCGATGAGTCCCGCCTCCGCCAGATGGGGATGACGATGTCGGAGTTCGAGAGCTATGTGAAAAGCTCGAACATCCGGCTCGGCAGTCTCACGATCCGGGACGGGGAGTACCGCTACAATGTCAAGTTCGATTCCAGGGCTTCTTCCAGCGAGGACATCGCCGGTCTCTGGTTCAAGAAGGACGGCCGTCTCCTCCAGATCAAGGATGTAGCCGAGGTCATCGTCCATCCTGCCAAGCGTACGGGACTAGTCCGCTCGGACGGAGAGGATGCCGTGTGCCTTGCCGTCATCAAGCAGAGCGAGGCGAAGATGGCCGACCTGAAATCCTCGATGAACCGCCTGATGGACAATCTGAGGAAGGACTATCCGCAACTGGATTTCAAAGTCACCAGAGACCAGACGCAGCTTCTTGAGTACACAATCAACAATCTGATCCAGAACATCGTGGTCGCCCTGCTGCTGGCCAGCGTCATCATCTTCCTCTTTATGAGAGACTTCCGCTCACCGGCCCTCGTGGTGCTGACGATGCCCGTGGCCCTGGTCTTCTCGATGCTGTGCTTCTACGCCATCGGACTGACACTGAACATCATATCCCTTTCCGGCCTCATCCTGGGAGTCGGAATGATGACTGACAACACGGTCATCCTTGTGGACAACATCACCGGCCGCTGGCAGAGGGACGGAAACCTGCGCTCGGCCGTCCTGGAAGGCACGGAAGAGGTGCGGGGGGCGATGTTCAGCTCGATGCTGACAACCTGCGCGGTGTTCATTCCTCTCATATTCCTGAGCGGCATCGCCGGTGCGATGTTCTATGACCAGGCGATGTCGGTGACCATCGTGCTGCTGACCTCCTATCTGGTGACCGTCCTTGTGATTCCGGTCTACTACTACTGGTGGTACAAAGGTTCGGAAGGCTACCGCCCTAATCCTCTGCTTGAGAAAATAAATTTCGACGAGCCTGTCCGCCGCTGGGACGACAGGGTCATGGAATGGTTCATCAGACATCGTCCGGTGGCCTGGGGGCTGCTCGCCGTCTCCGCCGTCGGCCTTGCCGTCTGCTTCACTTTGATGCCGAAATCCCGGCTTCCTGAGATGACGCAGACTGACGCCATAATGAAAATCGACTGGAACGAGCACATCTCCGTTGAGGCTAACGCAGAAAGAGTCAGGCACTTGGAGGAAACGCTCAAGGGCGGTGTCCTGCAGATGACGGCTCTTGTCGGCTCCCAGCAGTTCATCCTCGGCCACAGCGGCGACCAAGGCATATCCGAGGCCTCGCTCTACCTAAACTGCAAGGACGCGCGGACCCTGGCGAAAGTCCGGACCGACCTTAAAAACCTGATGATGAATGAATATCCCGGAGCGGTGTGCTCGTTCGAGGCCTCCGGCAACATATTCGATATGGTCTTCGCCCGGAACGAGGCTCCGCTGACCGTGCGTCTCCGTCCGGTGGGCGGCGGTGAGGCCAGGGTCGCACCGTTGAGGAATATGCTCGCCGAGGTGAGGGAAGCTCTGCCGGGAGTGGAGGTGGCTGACCCTCCAGTGAAGACCGACGCACTCTTTGTCGCTGACCCTGACCTGCTTGCGCTTTACGATGTCTCCTATTCGGAACTTGTGTCCATCCTTAGGAACTCCCTCAACGAGAACCGCCTGTTCAGCATAGTCCAGGGGACAAGCACTGTCCCTGTCGTGACAGGGTCGAACGTCGTCGGCCTTTCCGGGATTCTCGAAGAAACTTTCATCGAAAAGAGGGTCTCCGCCGACGAGACTGTGCGGATTCCGGTCTCCGACCTGATGAGGCAGACTTTCGTCGAGGACCTCAAGGTCATCGTGGCCGGACCCGAGGACAACTACTATCCTCTGGCCCTCGACGTGGCGTTGAAGGATGTTGAACCGACGATGGAAGCCGTGAGCGCCGCCGTCCGGGTTGACGGAGACTTCGAGGTGGGCTATTCCGGCTCCTGGTTCAGCAACAACAAGATGATAGGCGAACTCGCCGTCATCCTGCTGGTGGCCCTGGCCCTGCTCTATCTCATCCTCGCCTCCCAGTTCGAGTCCCTTGTCCAGCCGCTGATCATCCTTTCCGAGGTGGTCGTGGATGTCTTCGCCGCGCTGCTCGTACTCTGGATTTTCGGGGTCAGCATCAACCTGATGTCGATGATCGGACTGATCGTCATCAGCGGCATCGTCATCAATGACTCCATCCTGAAGATCGACACGATCAACCGGATGCGCAGGGCGGGGGAGAGCCTTGAACGGGCCGTCGTCAAGGCCTCGTCATTGAGGGTGAAGGCGATCATAATGACTTCGCTGACAACCATCCTGTCCGTCTGCCCGTTCCTTTCGAGGGGAAGTATGGGCGACGATCTTCAGTACCCGATGTCCCTTGTGGTCATCGCCGGAATGATCGTCGGAACCCTTGTCAGCCTCTTCATGGTGCCTGCGTTGTATTATTCTGTTTACACTCGCAAATAGCTGAATGCATATGGCACAAGCACCTTATCACACGTTCGAAGGACATCGCACAGAAAAATCAACTTACGTTACCCTTCCCCTAAATCCCCTTCCTCGGGAAGGGGATGTGCTTCGCACACC
>CAVJKE010000117.1:0-6178 GCA_963649695.1 bacterium | reverse complement strand
CGATGACCTTGTACATGTCGTAGGCCTGGTTCGGATTGTCAGGGATGATCTCGTTGAGGGAGTCGTCCACACGGCCCACAGGGTCGTCGGTAGGCACTCTCGGAGCTTCTTCCATATTGTTCTGAGGGATGTAGGAGAGCAGTTCCTTGATGGTGGCTATGCCTTCCTGCTCGTTCTCGGCCGCGAAGTGGGCCACGCCGCTCTTGCTTGCGTGCACGCTGGCCCCTCCCAGCTCCTCCTGCGTCACGACCTCGCCCAACACGCTCTTGACAACGGCCGGCCCGGTCAGGAACATATAGGAGGTGTTCTTGACCATTACCGTGAAGTCGGTCAGGGCAGGGGAGTAGACCGCTCCGCCGGCGCATGGACCGAATATTCCTGAAATCTGAGGGACCACTCCGGACGCGAGGATATTCCTTTCAAAGATTTCTCCGTAGCCTGCGAGGGCGTCGACTCCCTCCTGGATTCTCGCTCCGCCTGAGTCGTTGAGGCAGATGAAAGGCGCTCCGTTCCTGGTGGCCAGGTCCATGGCCTTGCAGATCTTCTCCGCCATCGTCTTGGAGAGCGAACCTCCCGAAACTGTGAAGTCCTGGGCCGCCACATAGACCAGACGGCCGTCGATCGTGCCTTGTCCGGTCACGACTCCGTCTCCGTCGAAGTGCTGCTTGTCCATCCCGAAGTTCGTGCAGCGATGCCGTACGAACATGTCGAATTCCTCGAAACTGCCTTCGTCAAGCAGCAGGGACAGGCGCTCACGCGCCGTCAGTTTACCTTTGGCGTGCTGTGCGTCGATCCTTTTCTGTCCGCCGCCCAGTCTTGCCGCAGCCCTGCGCTCGACCAGTTTCTTGATGTTATCCTGTTGTATGCTCATATCTTTTCTTAGTTATTATGCCGTGGTTTTCGATTTTCCAAAACGCAAATTTATCAAGAATACTTTTGCTATCAAAATTATCGGAGGCAAAGTCGTAAAGGGCTTCCTGAAGCCGTAAAGTCCGCTTAATGGTGGTGAAATGACAAAAAAGCGCCCCGGTGGACGGGACGCTTTCTATGTTTTACAGCCGTGAACACGGACTATTCAGCCGGCTTGAGGGTGCTGTAGACGTTGGTGACATCGTCGTCATCCTCGAGAAGACCTGTGAGCTTGTCAAGGGTTTCCCTCTGCTCCGGGGTCACATCCTTGAGGTCGACGTTAGGAATTCTCTCGAATCCTCCGGACACGAGTTCGAAACCGTTGTCCTCGATGTACTTCTGGATCGCTCCGTAGGACTCGTAGGCTCCGTAGATCACGACATTCTTTGTGATCTCTCCGTCCTTGTCCTCCTGCTCCTCGATGAAGGCCTCAGGGTCGTCGTCGCAGTCGCAGAGGGCGAGCTGGAGTTCATCGATGTCGATGCTGTCATTGTACTTGATGCGGAACACGCACTTGTGGTCGAACATGAAGCTTACGCTGCCGCTTGTGCCGAGGGATCCTCCGCACTTTGTGAAGTAGCTTCTGACATTGGCTACGGTACGGGTGTTGTTGTCGGTCGCGGTCTCGACAAGGTAGGCGATTCCGTGAGGGCCGTAACCCTCGAACACAACCTCCTTGAAGTCGCCCTGGTTCTTCTCGAGAGCCCTCTTTATGGCCTTCTCGATGTTGTCCTTAGGCATGTTCTCGCTCCTGGCCTCGGCCATGAGGGCTCTAAGTCTGGAGTTGCCGACCACATCAGGGCCGCCCTGCTTCACAGCGATGGTGATTTCCTTTCCGATCTTGGTGAAGGTCTTGGCCATGTGACCCCACCTCTTCAATTTTCTTTCCTTGCGGAACTCAAACGCTCTTCCCATATATTCTTAAAAATCTTTCCTATTCGGCCTGGCCTTCGATGCGGGTGATGTACTTGTCGATCGTGTAGCCTTCGACTGACTGCGGGTACTGGTCCTTGATCTTCTTGTAGAAGGTGAGAGCCTTGGCGTTGTCGCCGAGTTCCTCGCAGACCACTCCGGCCTTGAGAAGATAGCCGGCGGCGAAGATGTTGTCAGCCTTGGCGGCGGCCTTCTCGAAAGAAGAGAGGGCCTCGTTGTACTTCTCGAGTCCTACATAGGCGTCACCGATGCATCCTTCGCAGCGAGCGGCGAGGATGGCATCCTTGCCTTTGTACTTCTTGAGGTAGCTGAGAGCGTTCTCGTAGTTGCCCAGCTGAAGTTCGCAGACTCCTGCGTAGAAATAGGTCGCCTTGCCGGCCTTTGAGCCGAAATCATCGATGATCTGGCTGAAACCCAGCACGTTGCCGTCACCGTTGAGGGCAAGCTCGTACTCGCCGGAACGGAAGTTGGCCTCTGCCGGAGCCATCTGGGCGGCAGCTTCCTCGCTCTTAGGCTGCACATAGAATTTCTGATAAGCCACGATGGCGATACCGATCACGCAGAGGGCGATCAGAGTGCCGTAGATGGTCTTTTTGTTCTCACGGAAGAACTGGTCGGTCTTGGATACGGTCTCGTTGATCTTCTCCTCACGCTCCTGCTCTTTCTCCTTTACAATCGCGTCTTTTGTTGCCATTTTTATAAAATTTTTGTTATTTCCGAATAATAGTCCGCAAAAATAGCAAAAAATGTTTATTCCCGCAAAATTACCTACGCTTATATCAGGCGGTCCGCCAGCCGTTTTTCTTGTGGGCGCCCGGTTGCCGCTTTTCCCGGGGAAATGATTATATTTGTTGCTTGTTAACTGTGAACAGATGCCTACGCTCAAGAAAATAGTCGTCCAGGATTTCCGGAACATCGCGTTCCAGGAACTTTCGTTCTGCCCCAATGTCAACTGCGTCTGCGGCGACAACGGGGAAGGAAAGACCAACCTTATGGACGCGGTCTGGTACCTTTCGATGACAAAGAGCGCGTTCGCGGCGTCGGACAGGTTCAACTTCCGCCACGGGACCGAAGCCTTCGCCCTCGCGGGGACATATTCAATGAATATGCAGCCGGACGCGAGGTTCTCGGTGCGTGTGGGTGCTGACGGGGGCAAGAAGATGCGCAGGGACGACAAGGCATATTCACGGATCTCGGAGCACATCGGCGTGCTGCCGGTCGTGATGGTCTCCCCGTCTGACAATTCCCTCATCAGCGAGAGCGGTGAGGACAGACGCCGCTTCGTCAATTCGGTGCTGTCGCAGATGGACGCGGAGTACCTCGCGGCGGCGCAGCAGTACAACCGCCTGCTTTTCCAGAGGAACAGGATGCTCAAGGACGGCTCGCCGGACGAAGGCCTTCTCGATGTCTTCGACGAAAGGATGGATGAATATGCTGCCGTGATCCACTCGAGGCGTTCCGCCTTCATCCAGGATCTGCTTCCGGCTGTGGCCGAGCGTTACGCCACCCTTTCGGGCGGCAGGGAGAAGGTGTCCGTCAGTTACAGGTCCGACCTCAGGAACGGCTCGCTCGTGGATCTGCTCAAGGCGAGCCGGGAGAAGGACAAGCTTCTGCACTACACCACGGCTGGCGTCCAGAGGGACGATTTCGTCTTCGAGATGGACGGCTACCCGATCAGACGCTGCGGGTCGCAGGGGCAGCAGAAATCTTTCCTTGTGTCGCTGAAGTTCGCCCAGTACGAACTGATGAAGCGCAGGTACGGCTTTCCGCCGATGCTTCTGCTGGACGATGTGTTCGACAAACTGGATATGGGCCGCATCGCCAACCTCCTCGGAATGGTGGCCGGCGACGACTTCGGCCAGATATTCATAACCGACACCGACAAGGAGCGTATGAGGGGCATAGTGGACACTCTGACCGCCGACAGGGCTTATTTCGAGGCGAAAGGCGGCGAGTTCAAGGAAATCTGATGCCGGGGGAGGTCTGGATATGGCGGAGTTCAAGAAGATAAAAGGAGTGCCTCGCAAGGAGGCGTTGGGGATGGACCAGCTCATCTCGATGTACATCAAGGCATTGAAGCTGGGGGCCGGACTCAACACCCAGAGAGTGTTCGCGGCCTGGGACGCGGTCTCGGGAGCGTCGTCGTTCACCCTGCGCAGGTTCTACAAGGACGGCAAGCTGTTCATCTCCGTCTCCTCGTCGATGGTCCGCGGCCAGCTGGAGTTCCAGAAGGCCGCTTTGGTGCAGGCGATGAACAGGTTTCTCGAGAAAGACGAGCTTTTCGTCAAGGACTGCGAGAAGGTCGGCTATGTGAAAGAATTAATTCTGAAGTGATTATGGAGAGCAAAATCAAGGTCGTCATCGATGACGCCATCCCTTTCATAAAAGGTGTGCTCGAGCCTTATGCCGAGGTGGTGTACAAGGAAGGCAAGTCTATCTGCAAGGCGGATGTCGAGGATGCCTCCGCCCTCGTGACCCGTACCAGGACCAGGTGCGACGCATCGCTGCTGGAAGGAACGGCGGTCAAGTTCATCGCCACTGCCACGATCGGGATGGACCACATAGACCTTCCGTACTGCAACAGCAAAGGGATAATCGTCCGCAATTCCGCCGGATGCAACGCCGGCGGCGTGATGAACTATGTCTTTTCCGCTTTGTACGGGGTCGCCGCCCGGAAGTCCATACGGCTTGAAGGCGAGAAGATCGGCATCATCGGGGTCGGCAATGTAGGCCGCAGGGTGGACACTGTCGCCGGCTCGCTGGGGTTCAAGGTGCTGAAGAACGACCCTCCGAGAATGCGTGAGGAAGGCCCCGAGGGTTTCTGCCCGCTGGATTACCTTCTGGCCAACGCCAGCGTGGTGACGATGCACGTTCCTCTGAACGAGACCACAAGGAGGATGGCCGACGATGAGTTTTTCGCCAAGATGAAGCCGGGGGCCATATTCATCAACGCCTCGCGCGGCGAGGTCGTGGACGAGGCGGCGCTGAAGCGCGCGATTCCGAAACTCGGCCCCGTGATCATCGACACCTGGAACAACGAGCCGGACATCGACAGGGAACTCCTTGAGATGGTGGACATCGCCACCCCGCACATAGCGGGCTATTCCTACCAGGGCAAACAGAACGGCACGATGATGGCCGTGAGGGCTTTGTCGAGGTTTTTCGGCATCGAGCCTCTCTACGATTTCTTCCCGAAGACCGAGATGATCGAACTTGAATCCATCAAGCTTGACCTTAAGGGCAAGACCCAGGGCGAGGTGGCCTCCGTGCTGCAGTACAACTATCCGATCTTCACGGATGATTTCATGTTCAGGATGAATCCTGAGAATTTCGAGTACCTGCGTTCGCACTATCAGTACCGCAGGGAGTTCTACGTGTTCTAACGGTCCGGAGACCGGTGACGGACCCGGCCGCCGGGAGGAATGCCCGGGAGGCTATCGTTTCCCCTTGAAGAATTCCAGCATCAGCGCCGAGCATTCCTCGGCGAGGACTCCGGAGCGGACCTCCGTCTTAGGATGCAGCAGGGAAGGACTGTACAGTGACCCTCCTCTTTTTGGGTCGGCGGCTCCGTAGACAATCCGGCTGACCTGTGCCCAGTTCAAGGCTCCGCTGCACATCGGACAAGGCTCGACCGTGACATACAACGTGCAGTCGGTCAGGTATTTCCCTCCCATCGCCTCTGTGGCGGCGGTGATCGCTATCATCTCTGCGTGCGCTGTCGGGTCTTTCAGCGTCTCGGTCATGTTGTGGCCTCTGGCGATGATCCTTCCGCGGCAGACAATCACCGCCCCGATGGGGATCTCGTCTTCCTCGAACGCCAGCCGCGCCTCTTTCAGCGCCTCGGCCATAAATTTCTCGTCCGGTTCCATAATGCTGTCTATGAATATGTTCCTGTAGATTCCGGGGGATCGGCGGCGCGGTGGCCGCGGTTATATATAATAAAGGGTGGCTGAGACCAGTCACCCTTCATTATCTTGTCCGACGCTGATTACCACCTGTCCTCAGATGATACAGTCAGTTTTTTGCGTCCGTGGCGGCGACGGGAAGCGAGTACACGGCGACCGTTGGCGGTTGACATTCTCTCGCGGAATCCGTGCTTGTTCACGCGCTTGCGCCTGGATGGTTGAAATGTCCTTTTCATATCTTCTTATTTTTTAATTTCCATTATGGGAGTGCAAATTTAATCCTTTTGCCGATAATTTCAAAATATTTTTGGATAATCCTAAGCATTGACAATTCTAGACCATCCCTGTCCTGTCTCAGCCACGGCCGTTCCGTGGACCATTATCTGAAATTGTTGTCGATGATGGCCTGAGGAAGAAGATCACCATAGACC
>CAVJKE010000116.1:0-6203 GCA_963649695.1 bacterium | reverse complement strand
AAAGCAAGAATTTACAAGCAACACATTATTGTATTAGAAATTATTAGATAACACTTTTAGACAAAACTGGTAGATTTATGTCATTCAAAAAGATTGCATTGTCGCTTGTTTTCATACTCGCTTCACTTCTGGCGGTCGCCCAGACCAAGACCGTCAAAGGTGTGATCTACGAGGAAGAGACCGGCGAGCCTATGCCGGGAGCCACCGTCTCCGTCGAGGGTTCGACCCGAGGCGTGATGACCGACCTTGACGGTTCTTTCGAGCTTACCGGCGTGAAGCCGACCGACAAACTCAAGTTCGAGTGTCTGGGCAAGGAGACCCAGGTCATCGAGGTCGGCAGCATGACCAATTTCATCGTTAAACTCAAGAACGCGGCCAACGAACTGGACGAGGTGACAGTCGTCGCCTTCGGTAAGCAGAAGAAGGAAAGCGTCATCGGATCCATCTCCTCGATCGATGTCAAGACGCTGAAAGTCCCTTCCTCCAACCTTACCACCGCTCTCGCAGGTAACGTCGCCGGTGTCATCGCCTATCAGAGAACCGGTGAGCCTGGCCAGGACAACGCCGACTTCTTCGTTCGAGGCATCACGACCTTCGGTGCGAACACGAGTCCGCTGATCCTCATCGACAACATCGAGCTTACCTCCACCGACCTCGCCCGTCTGCAGCCTGACGACATCGAGAGCTTCTCGATCATGAAGGACGCCACGGCGACCGCCCTCTACGGAGCCCGCGGTGCCAACGGTGTCATCTTCGTGACCACGAAGCGCGGCCAGGAAGGCCCGGCCAAGATCTTCGCCCGTGTCGAGACCTCCATCTCGATGCCTACGGACGTGGTCGAGCTCGCCGACCCTGTGACCTACATGAAGTCCTACAACGAGGCCATCACGACCCGTGACCCTCTTGGAGAGCTGATGTACTCGTACGACAAGATCGAGCAGACCGGAAAGGCCGACGCCAACCGTCTCATCTATCCTGCCAACGACTGGTACGACATGCTGTTCAAGGACTATGCGACAAGTTACCGCGCCAACGTCTCCGCGCGAGGCGGCGGCAAGGTGGCCACCTACTATGTGTCCGGAGCCTACACCGAGGACACCGGTATCCTGAAAGTCGACAAGCGCAACAGCTTCAACAACAACATCGACGACAAGAACTACACCCTGCGTTCCAACGTGGACATCAACATCACCCCGACCACAAAGCTGGCCGTGCGTCTGACCGGTAACTTCCGCGACTACCAGGGCCCGCTCAACGGAGGTAGCGACGTCTACCGTCAGGTGATGCACTCCGACCCTGTGCTCTTTCCGGCCTACTATCCGAGCGACGACGAGCACGTCGGCATCCAGCACATCATGTTCGGTAACTACGACGACGGCTCCTACATCAACCCGTACGCCAACCTCGTCCGCGGTTACAAGGACTACCAGCGTTCCCAGATGATCGCGGCCGTCGAACTTGACCAGAAGCTTGACTTCATCACCAAGGGTTTGAATTTCATGACCCTCTTCAACCTGACGAGGCTTTCTGAATATACCGTCACGCGTTCCTACAGTCCTTACTGGTACACGCTCGACAGCTATGACTCCTACACCGGAGAGTACCACATCCGCCGTATCAACGACACCGGTACCGACTACCTCACCTACAACGAGGGAGCCAAGACGGTCAAGAACACGATGTACTCCGAGAGCCGTCTCAACTACACCCGCTCCTTCGGCAAGCACGATGTGACCGGCCTTCTGGTTCTGACCGCCAGCGAGTCCCTGACCGCCAACGCAGGTTCGCTCCAGCTCTCCCTGCCGTCCCGCAACGCCGGCCTTTCCGGCCGTTTCACCTACGGCTTCGACAAGAGGTACTTCCTTGAATACAACTTCGGCTACAACGGTTCCGAGCGTTTCCATAAATCCCACCGCTGGGGCTTCTTCCCTTCAGCCGGTGTCGCCTGGATGGTCTCCAACGAGCCGTGGTTCAAACCTGCCAGCAAGGTCATCAGCAACCTCAAGCTGCGTTACTCCTACGGTCTTGTCGGTAACGACAACATCGGTTCAAGCTCCAACCGTTTCTACTATCTCTCCGAGATGAACATGACCAGCTCCAGCAGGACTTCATACTTCGGTGAGACCCGCAACGTGTCCTACTCCGGTATCGACGTGCTGCGCTACGCCAACGAGGCCATCACCTGGGAGAAATCCTACAAGTCCAACTATGCGGTAGAACTCGGACTCTTCAAGAAACTCGACATCATCGCCGAGTACTTCACCGAGCACCGTACCGACATCTTCATGCAGCGCGCCGACATCCCTAACACGATGGGTCTCCAGGCCTCCGTCTACGGCAACATCGGCGAGGCGAGGTCAAAGGGTGTCGACATCCAGGCCGACTACAAGCAGGCCTGGGCGAGCGGCCTCTGGGCTTCGGCCAGAGCCAACTTCACCTACTCCACAGGTAAGTACGACGTGTACGAGGAGCCTACCTATGCGGAATCCTACCGTCAGCACGCCGGCTATTCCATCAAGCAGACCTGGGGCTACATCGCCGAGCGCCTCTTCATCGATGACGAGGATGCCGCCAACAGCCCTTCCCAGGCAGCTTTCGGTAGCCAGTACGGCGGCGGTGACATCAAGTACACCGATGTCAACGGCGACGGCGTGATCACCACCGCCGACCGTGTCCCTATCGGCTATCCTACCTCTCCTGAGATCATCTACGGTTTCGGAGCGTCGGTCGGCTACAAGGGCTTCGACTTCTCGGTGTTCTTCCAGGGCCTCGGCCGCGAGTCCTTCTGGATCGATGTCTCAAGCGCCTACAACACTTCCTCCAACAAGTACGGAACGGCTCCGTTTGTGAACAACGGCCAGCTTCTGCAGGCCTATGCGGACAGCCACTGGAGCGAGGACAACCGCGACATCTACGCCCTCTACCCTCGTTACAGCTCCTACGAGAACTACAACAACACCCAGGTCAGCACCTGGTGGATGAGGGACGGTTCGTTCCTGCGACTCAAGCAGCTTGAATTGGGTTACACCCTTCCTCAGAAGTTCACCAACAAGCTTCACATCGACAACCTCCGCTTCTACTTCCAGGGCAACAACCTCCTCTGCTGGAGCAAGTTCAAACTCTGGGACCCGGAGCTTGCGGGAGAGGGCTTCAACTACCCTATCCAGAGGACATTCAACATCGGAGTCAATGTTACCTTCAAATAATCTTTGACTATGAACAAGCATAACAGAATATTCAAGACAATAGCTTCCGCCGCCGCGGCCGCCCTTCTGCTGGCCTCGACCGGATGCAACAAATTCCTCAACGTGGTGCCGAACGACGGTCTTCCGTCAGTCGAGACCGCGTTCAACCTCCGCTCCTCCGCGATCAGGTACCTGGGCACCTGCTACTCCTACATGACGCTCAACGGAGCGATCGCCAGCGACCCGGCCCTGCTGGGAAGCGACGAGCTCTGGGACCTCTACGGACGTACCACCACCAACACCTCCAAACGTGTGTCCGCCACGATGTTCAACATCGCCAGAGGCAATATGACAGCCAACACCGTCTACGCCAATGACTGGGCCTCGATGTACGAAGGAATCCGCTGCTGCGACATCCTCGTGGAGAACATCGACAGAGTCCCTGACATGGAAGAGGACGAGAAGAAGCAGTGGATCGCCGAGGTGACCTTCCTCAAGGCCTACTACCACTTCAACCTCGTCCGCAAATGGGGACCTGTGCCGATTATCCGCGAAAGCCTTCCGATCGACTCTTCAGTCGAGGAGGTGAGGGTACACCGCGCCCCGATCGACGAGTGCTACGACTTCATCCTCGAACTCCTGGACCAGGCCATGCCTGACCTCCCTGTAGTCAACCCTTCGGTCGATGAATATGGCCGCGCGAACCGCGCGATCTGCGCTTCGCTCAAGGCTATGGTGGCAGTCTACGCCGCCAGCCCTCTGTTCAACGGCAACTCCGAAGAGTCCGCCCTCGTCGATGTCGACGGCACGACAAGACTCTTCCCTGACAAGACCGACGAGGAGAAGCTCGCCCGCTGGACAGCGGCGATGAACGCCTGCAAGGAAGCCATCGATGTCTGTGAGGAGGCCAACATCACCCTTTACAACGGCGATGACATCACCTACCGTATGACCGACTCCCTCAAGACGACCCTCACTCTGCGCAACTCCTTCAACAAGAGGTGGAACAGCGAGGTGATCTGGGGCAACACCCAGTCTCCGTCCTCTACGATGAACATGTACCACAGACTCTGTATGCCTATCTTAAGCGACTACACCGATATGCTCGGAGGCTACAAGTTCATCGGAGTTCCGCTCAAGATCGCCGAGCAGTTCTACACTGTCCACGGTCTTCCTATCTCCAACGACGCGGAGTGGAGCAACATCAACCCTATGGACCTCCGTATCGGTGACGAGCAGCACGCCTACTACATCTGCCAGGGCTACACCACCATCAAGCTGAACTTCGACCGCGAGCCTCGCTACTATGCGTCCCTCGGTTTCGACGGCGGCACCTGGCTCGGCCAGCTCGGCAACTACAACGACCTGCAGCCTGAAGAAATTTATTATGTGGCCTGCCGTATGGGAGGCCGTCACGCCAAGACCGGCAACCAGACCGGCCCTGTGACCGGATTCTTCCCTAAGAAGCACTTCCCGATCCAGGCGACCTGGACAGGTAACAACTCCTTCACCGGGGAGTCCACTACCTGGTATCCTTGGCCTATGATCCGTCTGTCAGGACTCTACCTCTACTACGCCGAGGCCATCAACGAGGCCGAAGGCCCTAACGGAGCGCACAAGGAGGATCTCTTCAAGTACCTTGATGCTGTCCGCGAGCGTGCGAAGATTCCTGATGTCAAGACAGCCTGGGACGAGTACAGCAACAGCCCTGGCTACTACAGCACCAAGGTCGGAATGCGCGCCATCATCCACAAGGAGCGCCTGAACGAGCTGGCTTTCGAAGGCCAGAGGTTCTGGGACCTCCGCAGATGGAAGGAAGCCGCCACTGAATATCAGAAAGGCATCTACGGTTTCGATGTCACCTCCTCCAAACCTGAGGACTACTACACCAAGACCTTCATCTACGAGCAGACTTTCGGCCTGAAGGACTACCTCTGGCCTATCCCGACATCCTACATCGAGGTCAACCCTAACCTCGTGCAGAACATCGGTTGGTAATGCAAAACTTTTAATTGATTGAAATGAAAAGGAATATATTCATAAAATCCGCCGCGTTCGCCGCTTCCGCCCTGCTTTTTGTCTGCTGTGCGGAAGAAAACCACGGCAGGATCGACCAGAAGGACGATACTCTTTCCGCTCCGGAGAAAGTCGAGGTCACCAAGATAACCCCGACCGCCGGCGGAGCCACCATCTGGGTCAAGATCCCGGATGACAAGAACATCAAGGGAGTCGTGGCCACCTACACCCGCAAAGGGGAGACCGTCAACTCCAAGATCTCCCGCTATGTGGACAGCCTCAGCGTCGAAGGCTACGCCGACACCCAGGAACACGAGGTGCAGGTCTGCTCGTTCAACGTCAACGAGGACAGGTCTGAACCTGTCTCTGTCAAGTTCACCCCTCTCGCTCCGGCCATCCAGACCGTGACCCCTTCGATGGTCGCCACGGCCGGCGGAGTGAAGGTCAAGATCGAGGGCAACGAGGGCAAGTCCGACCTTGCCGTCTGCCTTCTGCGCAACGAGGATGCCTCCAACATCAGCAAGCCTGTCAGCGAGATCCACTGGAAGGAAGTCACGACCCTGTTCACGGCCAGCAACGACATCACTCTGACCCGCCGCGGCATCGAGGCCGAGGAGGCCTTGTTCGGAGTGTACATCCGCGACCACTGGGGAAACATCTCCGACACCACGATGGCAGTCCTCACCCCTCTGCCTGAGGTCGAGATCCCTAAGAGCGGATTCTCATATTCAGGAGAAGCCACTTACGCCAAGGACGACAACATCTACACTTACGAATCCGAAAGGGCTTCGTACCCTGTCAAGAGTCTCTGGAACGGATCCGGAGCCTCCGCGACCTACAATTTCCTCGCTGTCGACAAGGTGCCGATTCCTTGCTGGGTGACCATCGATGTCGGTTGCGTCGTAGAGTGCAGCCGTATCGCTACCCTTCCACGTATCGCCTACCCGCAGATCTTCGGTGACGGCCACATCCGTAACTTCGAGTTCTGGGGCAGTATGAACC
>CAVJKE010000115.1:0-6235 GCA_963649695.1 bacterium | reverse complement strand
GCCGTCGGCCACGGTGAACCAGAGCCAGTCATAGTCGGTGGACGAGAAGGACTTGGCACCGGGAGCGAAAAGATAGCCCGACCAGAGACCCGTGGAACATTCCGGCAGATAGGCCATGAATCTTCCGCCGCCGGCGGATTGAGCGGAACGGCGGTCGAAGAACACACCGAACTTCACTGAATGACCTTCATAGTCAATCTCAACGCAAGCGTCCAGAACCGAATCGAAATAGAGACCCCTTATGCCGAGATTGTTGGTGTGGGAGCCGCCGGACGCTCCTGCGAGAGTCTCGGCTTTCAGAGGATCGCCGAAAGTCACGGCATTCTCATAGGCGGCGACCTTCCCCTTCCCGAGAGTGTTGTTGATGTCGAACAGCTTCGAGCGCAGCGACCAGTTTCCCTTGAAATCCTCGACGGAGATCTGGGTCACTGAATATGTCGACCCGTCCGGCAGATTGACAGTGGCGGTGCGAGGTCGGCCTGTGGTGTTGGCCGTCCACGAAACCCGGCCCGAAGAATAGCTCAGCCAATCACTTGAAGCGGTCCCGTCGCCAGCAGGGACAGCCACGCCTCCTTCGGAATCCCCTGTCCAGACATTTCCGCTGTTAGCCCCGGTAGCACCGATCGTGAAAGTTTTGAGAAGGGTGTTGCTGGAAGCCTCCCAGGAGTCATAAGCCACAAGCGACAGCTCGTAGGTGCCGTCCTCATACTGGCCGAGGGCGCGTGTCCATTCACTTTTCATCCCCGTAGGCCTTGGATATTTGTAGAAGTCCGCGAGAATCTTCTTTGTGGCTACGGTCACGCCGTCCTTCTTCAGAGTCAGGACATAATGGTGGACGAACTCGTCATCCTTCCCGGCGGCCCAGGTGGCAGTGACGTAGCCGTCGGCCACGCTGACATCCAGGGAAGACAGGGACGGAGCGCCGTTGGCAAGGCTTAGGGTCGTGTGGTTGTAATCCACAAGATGGCCTTTGTCAGCCGTAGGATAAGGCGCGGAGATAGGATCTCCTATGATGTCCTTGTTGTAGAAATCCATCCGAAGAATACGCATGTTGCCGCTCTCGTCGAACTGAAGCAGGTTGCCCTGCGAGAACTCCTCGCAGTCCTTCATCACCGTGGCCGACCGCATGTCCTCATAGTTGCCGTTCTCGATGGCCATATACCGCACGGAACCGCAGCCACAGGCCGTGAAATCCCCCTGCCAGAAACTGCGCGGGTCGTTCAGCGGAAAATGCAGATGGCCGCCGAAGACTATCACCTGAGGATACTTCCGGAGGACAGGCGTGAGCGCGTCGGAAGCCCAGAAACTTCCCAGAAGGCTTCCGTAGACGGTGTTGTAGATCATAGGGTGGGTCAGCACGATGACATATTTCTCAGGCTCTGCCTCGGTGATGGCCTGCAGCTGGCCGTCAAGCCAGTTGATGACCGCTGTGTCGTAGCCCAGAGTCCAGGCAGGTGAAACCGCCAGAATGTGGTAGCCACCTATCACGCAATGGCGGGCTTCATATTCAGTACGCATCGTGTTGTCACGGTCGGAGAGGAAATAATTTTCTCCGAAGAGTCCGGCCATATAGGCGGCATCGGAGACCATGTTCTTGGTCCAGTTGCTCACATCGTGGTTGCCGATGGTGTAGACCATAGGAATCTTGGTCACGTCGACCTCGCTTTCGAAGGCGGTCTTGAAGATTTTCAGCTGCGCCTCGCTCCGGGTGTCGATCAGGTCACCGACCACCAGCACGCCGTCCATACCGTCGGCATCCTTCTCGGCACACTTCGTTTTGAGCTGACGCAGGGCCGAAATCCATTTGTCCGTGTACGATGAGTTACCGTTGATGTGTACGTCGCTCACGACTCCGAACGACACGGCGATGGCGTTCTCATCGAATCTTGACTTCTTCCTTGAAGACTCCTCAAGAGACGGCGCTTCATAAACCTTCCCCGTCTCAACGGTAAGAGCCTCAGTGCTTTCCGCTTCGGCGACCAATTCTCCGGCGGCATCATAGGCCTTGACGGAATAGCCTTTGGCAAGCACGGTGCCAGGGATGACGTTGAACCAGCAGTCCCCCGCCCCGGACGCGGAGACCTTGAGACTTGTCTGGTCCTCGAACGAAGCGGACTCCGGGCGGCTGACGGCGAAATCAGAAGTCGAGACCACCGCGTCGAAATTCAGAGCCTCTCCGTCACCGCCTTCCAGCACCAACGACTTCACGGCTTCGTCCGTCACGACAACCTTGATGAATGAATATAACTGCTTGAAATCCAGAGCAGATCCTCCTTTCACGCCTTTGGCCACAGCCACGGTGCGGCTTTCGGAAGCCACCTGGGAGACACTCCAGCAGGATGCCGGAACGCAGCCGGAGGCACCGGCGCCGGAGATGAACGCATAGTACCCGTCACAGTCATCCGTGACCTGGCCTTTCGACTTGATGACGGCCGTGTTGGAGACGACCGAGGAGACGGTCATCGTCTCCTGCACCGTCTTGCCGTTCTTCACTCCGATGACCTGCACGGCGTCTCCTTCCGACCAAGCGGTCTTGAAAGGGGCCGGTGCGGAAGCGTCAAGAGTGACCGTGAAGGTAGCGGCCTTCGCCTCTGGTTCCGGTTCGGGCTTCGGTTCGTCCTTTCCGCAGGATGAAGCCAGGAAAACGAGCGTCATCAATGACAACGCCATGAGTTTCAGTGTTTTTAATAATGTGTTCATAACTATGTTCCTTATTGGATTCCTAAAAAGGAGACTGTAAGTCTGGCGTAAACGCGGTTTGCGGCCGCACCACCGCAGAAAACGGCGGCGCGGCCGCAAGCGCTCAAGTAAATATATTCCTCATAGTAACCCATCCTAGAGTCCAAGCTGCTTGAAGAAGTCGTTGCCCTTGTCATCCACGAGGATGAAAGCCGGGAAGTTCTCGACACGGATCTTCCAAATGGCCTCCATTCCGAGGTCAGGATATTCAACGCACTCGATGCTCTTGATGCTCTCGTAGGAGAGGACAGCGGCAGGACCGCCGATGGAGCCGAGGTAGAAGCCACCGTGCTTCTTGCAGGCGTCGGTGACAACCTGGGTGCGGTTGCCCTTGGCAATCATCACCATGCTGCCGCCATGGTCCTGGAAGAGGTCCACGTAAGGGTCCATACGGTTGGCAGTGGTAGGTCCCATCGAACCGCAGGCCATTCCTTCCGGAGTCTTGGCCGGGCCGGCGTAGAAGACCGGATGGTTCTTGAAATATTCAGGAAGGTCCTCGCCTCTGTCAAGTCTTTCCTTGAGACGGGCGTGGGCGATGTCGCGGGCCACGATGATGGTGCCGTTGAGGCTCAGACGGGTGGAGACAGGGTACTTGCTGAGAAGCTTGCAGACCTCGCTCATAGGCTGGTCGAGATCCACGACCACGCCCTCGCCTTCTCCGGCCTTGCGCAGCGACTCAGGAATCCACTGTGTAGGATTGTCGTCCATCTTCTCGATCCAGACTCCGTCCTTGTCGATCTTCGCCTTGATGTTGCGGTCGGCCGAGCAGCTGACGCCGAGGCCGATAGGGCAGCTCGCGCCGTGGCGTGGCAGACGGATGATACGGATGTCGTGGGCGAAGTACTTTCCGCCGAACTGCGCTCCGAGGCCGATCTTGTAGGCCTCTTCAAGCACCTGCTTCTCCAGTTCGACGTCGCGGAAGGCGCGGCCGGTCTCATCGCCGGTCGTAGGCAGCGAGTCATAGTAATGGGTCGAAGCCAGCTTGACGGTGAGGAGATTCTTCTCGGCCGATGTGCCGCCAATCACGAACGCGATGTGGTAAGGAGGGCAGGCCGCCGTTCCGAGAGTCTTCATCTTCTCGACCAGGAAAGGAACGAGGGTGCCAGGGTTCAGCACCGCCTTTGTCATCTGGTAGAGATAGGTCTTGTTGGCAGATCCGCCACCCTTCACGACGCAGAGGAATCTGTACTCCATTCCTTCCTCGGCCTCGATGTCGATCTGGGCAGGAAGGTTGCACTTCGTGTTGACCTCCTTGTACATGTCCAGAGGAGCGTTCTGGCTGTAGCGCAGATTCTCCTCGGTGTAGGTCTTGTAAACGCCCTTGGAAAGAGCCTCGGCGTCATCGAAGCCTGTCCAGACCTGCTGGCCCTTCTCGCCGTGGATGATGGCCGTACCCGTGTCCTGGCAGAAAGGCAGCTTGCCTTTCGCGGAGACCTCGGCGTTGCGCAGGAAACGCAGTGCCACGTACTTGTCGTTGTCGGAAGCCTCAGGGTCGCTCAGGATCTTGGCCACCTGCTGGTTGTGGGCCGGTCTGAGAAGGAAGTTGACATCCCTGAAAGCGGCGTTGGCCAGTTTCGTGAGGGCCTCCGGAGCCACTTTAAGGATTGGATGACCTTCAAACTCGCCGAGGGAGACTCCCTCGCTTGTCAGTTTGTAGTACTCTGTCGTGTCCGGTCCAAGCTGGAACATCGGAGCATATTTGAATTCTGCCATATTAATGAAATGATTTTAATGATTATCAATTAATTCCGTCATCAGTCAATGTCTTCCACGGGAGCGGAGGCACCGCCGGACCCCTCCTGCATCAGATAGCGTTTCATGAATTCGTTGAGGTCGCCGTCCAGCACGCCCTGGGTGTCGGCTGTCGACCAGCCCGTCCTCAGGTCCTTGACCATCTTGTACGGGTGCAGGACGTAGGAGCGGATCTGCGACCCCCACTCGATCTTCTTCTTAGTGCCTTCAATCTCGGCCTGCTTCTCCTGACGCTTCTTCAGTTCAAGGTCGTAGAGCCTCGACCGCAGGATGCGCAGTGCGTTCTGCCTGTTGTCCTGCTGAAAGCGGGACTCCGTGTTCTCCACGACTATTCCTGAAGGAATATGCCGCACGCGCACGCCGGTCTCCACCTTGTTGACGTTCTGCCCGCCGTGACCGCCGGAGCGGAACGTGTCCCACTCAAGGTCGGAAGGGTTTATCTCGATGTTGATCGTGTCATCCACGAGAGGATAGACGAAGACCGAAGAGAAAGTGGTCTGCCTCTTGCCCTGGGCGTTGAACGGAGAAAGGCGCACGAGCCTGTGCACCCCGTTCTCGGCCTTGAGATAGCCGTAGGCGTAGTCGCCCTCAACCTGGATCGTGGCGGACTTGATGCCAGCCTCGTCGCCGTCCAGCAGGTCTGTGACCGTCATCTTGTAGCCGTTCCTTTCACCCCAGCGCAGGTACATCCTCATCAGCATAGCGCTCCAGTCGTTCGCTTCGGTGCCGCCCGCTCCGGAATTGATCGTCAGCACGGCTCCGAGGTTGTCGCCTTCCGCACCCAGCATATTCCTGAGTTCCAGCGCCTCCACATCCTCCACGGCCGATGAATATGCCTGCTCGAGTTCCTGGGTCTCATCTGTCGAGGCGGTCTCGTCAGTGTTGCAGCCGAGACTTTCCTTGGCGAAATCGTACAGGACATCGAGGTCCTCCACTTCGGTGAAGGCCTTGTCGTATCCTGTGACCCAGGATTTCACGCCGTTAAGATTCTTCATAAACGTCTCGGCGGCCTTAGGGTCGTTCCAGAAGTCCGGGGACTCCGTCTTTTTCTGCAATGCGGCTACCTGTCCGCGCTTGGCGTCGATGTCAAAGACACCTCCCCAACGTCTCCAACCGCTGATGCAGAGCTTCGATCTGGTCTTTGAGTATCATCTGCTCTCCATTTTATAGTTACAACTCAACTTTTCGCAAGTGACTGAAAGCACCTTATCACACGTCCGAAGGGTATCGCACTAAAAATTCAACCACGTCACCCATTTCCCAAGTCCCCTTCCTCGGGAAGGGGATGTACTCCGTCACATCAGTGACGGAGTACATAAGGTGTTCCGTACAAACGAAACATATATTAACAACTCACAAAGTTAACTAATTTCTCCCGCATTCGCATCTTTTCCGAAACTGATTATCCGCAATGATAAACAATATGATGCAGCCTAAGTCTGACGATGCAGCCTAAGTCCGAAGCAGATTTGCTCGGAAAACCTTTCTGATGATTTACAGGTGCAAATCTGTTTCGGCCGTTTTGGCACAATCCTGCCACACAGATGCCGCAGAGACCCATTCCTCCGTTTCCCCGGAAACAGAATTGCACAGAATGCCGTCCCGGTTTTTTCTGGTTGCAATTCTGTCAGCCGACTCCCGTCCGAACCCGTCAGTCGTGACGGATAACCCTTTGATAATGAGGCAGAAGAGCATATGTCTGGTACAGATTTCCGTACCAGACATATACTCTTTTCGTTGATTG
>CAVJKE010000114.1:0-6249 GCA_963649695.1 bacterium | reverse complement strand
TCCAGAGCTTCAACCTTATCGACGAGCTCAACGTCTATGAGAACATCGAGCTTCCGCTCAGGTATTTGAATATCTCGGCCTCGGAGCGCAAGGAGAAGGTCACCGAGATTATGAAGAGGATGGCCATCAGCCACAGGGCCCAGCACTTCCCTCAGCAGCTTTCCGGAGGTCAGCAGCAGAGAGTCGCCATCGCCCGTGCCGTGGTCGCCGGACCGAAACTGATTCTCGCCGATGAGCCTACCGGTAACCTGGACTCCAAGAACGGCAAGGAGGTGATGGACCTTCTGAGCGAACTCAACAAGGAGGGAACGACCATCGTGATGGTGACCCACTCCCAGAGGGACGCGGCCATCGCACAGCGCACGATCGACCTCTTCGACGGCCAGATCGTCTCCGATGTGAAGAACGAACTGTAAAATACGACGTGAACGGGGCCGGGTGGCGGCCGGCGGACTGACAGATGCCGGAACGGACTCAGCGATAGACAAAACACCTTACTCATAAGCCCGGCCCTCCACGTCATAAACGGGCAAGACAACAAAGAAAGGACAACAATGAACAGTTTTCTGAACTTTCTTAGGAGAAACAAACTCTACAGTGCGGTCAACCTTCTGGGACTCAGCGTCTCGATGGCGTTCGTGCTTCTGCTCGCCGTCTATGTGGGCAAGCAGCTCGGCACCGATTCGTACCACGAGAACGCGGACAGGATCTACCTGGTCGCCGATGGAGAAAGCCTTTCGACCGGCTACTGGTTCCAGCGCCATCTGAAGGCCAATTTTCCTGAGATAGAGGCTGCGGCCGCATATTCAAGAGCAGGCACGATGGAATTCGCCATCGACGGCGAGACCGTGAACGCCAAGACTTCCTATGTGGATTCTTCCTTCTTCGACATGTTCAGTTTCCCTCTCGCGGAGGGCAGTTTCGAGGAGTGGAAGGCCTCCAAGGACAGGGTGCTGGTCAGCGAGTCTTTCGCAAGGACGTACTTCGGCGACAAAGACCCGGTAGGAAGGACGGTCAGGTTCAACGCTCTCGCCGCGGAAGAAGCGCCGGAGCTGACCATCGCCGGCGTGCTGAAGGACATCGACAATTCAATCATCAAGCCCTGCGACATCTTCGTCAGGGGTGAATATATGACCCTGACCAACGGTGCGAACGATGAGGAAATGTCCAACGCCGGCGCTGCCGTCACCTTCGTGATGGCTTTCCCCGGTGCCGACCTCGAATCGAGGACACCGGACATCCTCTCCTGGTGCCGTAAGAACTACTGGACCTTCTCCCCGGAGCGCGGCTACGGTGACAACATCATCAGAGTCATTCCGTTGCGGGATGTCTATTTCCTGCAGAACGCCAACGAGGACTACAACGAGGGCCTGAACATAGGCTCCCGGCGGACAGTCACCCTGCTGCTGACGATGTGCCTGATCCTGCTTCTCTTCGCGATCCTGAATTATGTGAATATGACCACGGCGCTAGCCGGCTTCCGAGCCAAGGAGATGGCCACCCGCCGTCTGCTGGGCGCCACGAAAGGGAGCATATTCCTGAAGATGATCGCTGAAAGCACGATAATCTGCGTCATCGCGATGTGCTTCGCCGTCCTTATCGGCGAGGCGTTCGCTCCGGTGGCTTCGGAGGCTCTTAACTACAAGGTGTCCCTGTTCCAGTCCGTCAGCCCGCTGAGCGTCGCGGCCTGCGTCCTCTTCACGCTTCTTGTCGGCTTCGTCGCGGGCCTTCTCCCGGCCCTTGTCATCCAGAAGGCCGAGCCGATCGAGATTGTGCGCGGCACGCTCAGGCTCAAGACCAAGACGCTGTACAGCAAGGTGATCATCGTTGTCCAGAACGTCATCTCCATCGTGATGCTGGTGACGGCTCTGACGATGTTCCTGCAGATCCGTTCGATGATCAACGCTCCGCTCGGCTACAACACCAAGGACCAGATCGAGATCGCCAACTACTTCGGCCGCGGCGGGGACCTGGCTCCGCTGGTGGACAGGCTGAGGTCTGAAAGCTGCGTCGAGGCCGTGGGTCTCGGCGACGGCTACCCGATGTTCGCGACCAACAACTGGACGATGGCGCTGGAGAACGACAAGGACGCTTCTTTCCAGTTCATCAAGGGCGACAAGGGCTATTTCGACATCCTGGGCATCAGGAAAAAGCAGGACAACCACGTGGCGGGCAACTATTGGTGGCTCAATGAATATGCCTACGGAGTCCTCGGCATCGATGAATCGGCGGCGGAGTTCACCACCAAGTCCAACGGAACATTCCAGATCGGAGGCATCTACTACGATTTCAAGATCAAGCCGCTTCTTGAGGAGCAGCACCCGGCCCTGATTGCCCAGAGTGATGAATATCCTGCCGAAGGCTGGCCGTGGATGATCCTGGTCAAGACCGGGGCTGACCACAAGGAGGCCATGGCGAGGGTGAAGGCTGTCTGCGAGGAGGTCTTCCCCGGGAAATACTTCTCGGCTGAATATGTCGAGGATGAAATCAGGAATCTGTACACGGCTGAGAGAAACACTTTGAAGATAATGCTTCTGTTCTCGGTTCTGTCACTTCTGGTCTCTGCTCTCGGTCTTGTGGCGATGAGTTCGTACTATATGCAGCAGGAGCGCCGGACCGTTTCCTTGAAGAAAGTCTTCGGCGCTGATTACGATTCGGTGCTGTGGGGGCTTGTAGCCGAGTTTCTGAAACTGATCGGCGTGGCGTTCATCCTTGCCGTGCCTGTGGGCTGGTATCTGATGCACGGCTGGCTGGCTGGATATTCCTACCGCATCGGTCTGCATTGGTGGATTTTCGCTCTGGCGGGACTTTTCATCTCCGCCGTGGCCGCTCTTGCGGTCCTCTGGCAGTCAGTCCGCACCGCCCGCACCAACCCAGCCGCCGAACTCAAGAAGGAATAAAGGATAGAATGCGAATCACGCAGGTTCAACGTGGCAATTCCCTTTGAGCCGGAAGATTGCCGCAGCGAACCTTGGCCACCCGCGGCCATAAGCGGGAGGGGCCCAGGCGCAGCCTGGGAGGGGCGGAGCGCGAAGCGCGGAGGGTTCGTCGTGGCATCTTCCGGCGAAGAAAGATTAAAATATTGAAAAACAAATAATTAAAAGGCCTCCTAAGGGGGGGTGGATATGAGAAAGAAAAATGATTTGGTGATCAAGGTTCTGTCCTTGGGAGTCGGAATGGCGATAGCGATGGTGCTTATCGCGAAAGTCTGCTTCGAACTGTCCTACGACAGCTCCTACGCCGACATAGACCGGATTTACAGAATCCGCACAGGCATCCAGCGGCAAGGCGAAGACAAGGACTTCAACCAGGTCAGCGGCGGAGTCGCCCCTGGCTTCAAGGAAGAGATCCCGGGAGTGGTCGAAGCTACGAGACTCACGACCATATTCAACAGCGACGGTTACGTCATCGACGAGGAAGGCGGCAAGGTGACCGCGCAGCACATCATCGCGGACAGCTGCTTCTTCAAGATATTCGACAGACCTTTCCTCGCCGGCGACCCGGTGGAGGCGCTCCGCTCGTGGGATTGCAAGGTCGCCGTGTCACGCACCTTCGCCGAGAAACTTGGCGGAGTTGCCGAGGCCATCGGGAAAGACATCACCAACGAAGAGTACCCGGACCTGCCATTGACGGTCTGCGGAGTCTATGAAGACTTTCCGAAGAACGGCTCCCTGCACCCAGACATCATCTTCTGCATCGACGCGATCGGAAAGTCAAGCTCCGAGAACTGGCTGGGCAACGACCGCTATGTCGGCTTCGTGAAACTGGCCGAAGGAATCGATCCCGCCTCTCTCAAGGAAGCCATCCACAAGATGCAGGCTAATCACCAGCCCCTTGAACAGCTTGAGAAAAACGGAACGACAATGTGGTACTACCTGTCTCCTTTCGCCACGGAACACAGGTCGACCCCGCAGGTCAGGAATCTCGTGTTCATCCTTTCCATCATCGCGGCCTTGCTGCTGCTGGTGTCGGTGATGAACTATGTCCTCGTGGCCATCGCCGGCGTGGTCCGCAGGTCCAGGGAGGTCGGAGTCCGCAAATGCTACGGAGCGCAGGGCTGGGACATCAACGGCATCCTCCTGAAAGAGACCGCCGGCAACCTGGCCGTCTCGCTCGCCGTCGCCGCCCTGCTTGTGCTGGCGTTCAGAGGCCCTGTCGAGTCCCTGCTCGGAGTGGCGGTCAAGGATATGCTCATCCCGCTCACCGTCTGGATTCTTGTAGCGGTGGTCGTCGTGGTCTTCCTCGTGTCCGCCGTGATCCCCGCCAGGATATTCGTAAAAATTCCTATTTCCAGCGCCTTCCGCGGCTACAAGGAGAGCAAGCGCCGCTGGAAGATCTCCCTTCTGGCCTTCCAGTTCGCCATCAACGCCGTGCTAGTCTCGCTTGTGCTGATTGTAAGTTCCCAGTACCGCAAGGTGCTTGACACCGACCTGGGCTACGACTACAGCGATCTTGTCTATGAGACATTCATCTACGACCAGGAAAAGACGAACACCATCGCCGAGACCGTGCGCCGGCTTCCGGAGGTCGAGGCCGCCGAACTGACCTACACCCTGCCTGTCGACAGGGCCTCGGGCAACAACGTCAGTCTGCCGGGCGACGACAGGGAACTTTTCAATGTGGCAGATGAATATGGATCCTCGGAGGGTTTCTTCAATATGATGGGCTTCCATCTTGTGGAGGGTTCTGTTCCGCAAGGGCCGGACGATGTGGCCGTCAGCAAAGCCTTCGTTGCAAAGATGGCGGCGTTCGCCGACTGGTCGGACGGAGCCGTAGGCAAGATTGTCGACATCACCGAACACGGACAGGTCACGGTCTGCGGAGTTTACGAGGACTATGTCATCGGCAACGCCGTCGATTCTGACACAAGGCCGAGTGTCCGCTTCTGCTGGAACAGAAATTTTTACGTCGGTCCGGATTCCACCAAGAACGGCTATGACTGGTCGGCTCTTATGAGGACTCTTGTCGTGAAACTGAATGAAGTGTCGCCTGGGGCTATGCGCAAGGTCGAGGCCGCCATCCGTGAGGTGGCTCCAGACAGCGACGCCGAGGTGACGGCATATTCACAGACCGTGAGGAACGAGTACGCCCAGACGAAGCAGATGAAGAGAACCTATCTGCTGGGGTCGCTGCTGGCCTTGCTGATCGCCCTCATCGGGCTGATCTCCTATGTGCGTGACGAGAACTACCGCCGCAGCGCCGAGATCGCCGTCCGCAAGGTCAACGGGGCACAGTCTTCAGAGATTGTCAGGATGCTTGTGGCCGACCTTCTGAAGGTGGCCGTTGTGGCCGTTGTCATCGGCGATGTCGTCGCCTGGCTGATCGCCGGACAGTGGCTCAAACAGTTCGCTCTCAAGGTTTCTCTGAATCCGCTGTATTTTATTGTGGCTGACCTCTTTGTGCTGGCCGTTGTGGCCGCCACCATCGCCATCGGCTCGCTCAGGATCGCCCTCACCAATCCTGTCGATTCGCTCAAGAACGAGTAGCCCGGGCTTTCCTTTTCCGGAAGGAAAGCCGATTTGGCTTACTGTCTTGTGCCGGGATTATTTCAGGATCGGGCTGGACTGGACTCCGAGGAGTTTCAGGGCCGAGACGAGTTCGGTGGTCACCGAGACCCTGAACTTCTTCGAATGGAATTCGATGTTGTACTTGGTCTGCGGATCGTAAAGATGCATCTTCAGAGGGATGTTGCCCTTGTTGGCGTTGATGAGCGAGATAAGCTCCTTGCGGAACTTTTCGTTGAGCATCGGAGTGGTCAGACTGATCGCGAATCCGCTCAGGAGGTTGTCAGAAGCGTTGCCCAGGAGGGAGATCTTCTTGACCCTGAAGGTGTACGGCGAGGTCTTGCCCATCGCCCTCTCCTCAGGCTTCAGGAAGTATTTCTCCTCGATGTCACCCTCGATGTAGAGGCTTTCGTGCAGCTTCATGTAGTTCATGAAACTCTCGTGGTCGCGCCCGAACAGCGCCAGCTCATAGGCCCCGCTGTAGTCCTCCAGCTTGGTTTTGGAGTAAGGCTTACCCGTCTTGGTGGTCAGGGCGCTGCTTTCGGTCACGAGACCGGCCACCGCCACCTTCATCTTCTTCTTGTCCGCCTCGCACTCGGCGATCTTCTTGTTGAGGTCGCCAAGTTCGCAGTTCGTGAACGACTGGATCTCGAACGAGTACTTGTCCAGAGGATGTGAGGAGATGTACATCCCGACATATTCCTTCTCCTTCTGGAGCCACTCGAAGTCATCGTCCGCCTCGACC
>CAVJKE010000113.1:0-6279 GCA_963649695.1 bacterium | reverse complement strand
CACGATGTGATTATTCATATTTCAAGACAAATTCAATAATTCTATAATTATTGAATTATATATTTATAGAAAGACAAACACCTATAATCCAGCCAAGCCAGACGATGACATCGGATGAGTACGATGAACGTCTACTGAGATCGATATGAGGACATCTGCCGCCACCGGAACATCAAGGTCAGGCAAATTATAGAATTATATATTTCTATAATTATATAATATGGCGACCGCACCGGAAGAGTGAAAGGGGAGTCTCAAAAATGAGTGGTAACACGTGGAAGGGGCGGAGACGGAGCCCGGATCCGACCTGAAGATTGAAGCAGGGGAGAGGCGAGGTTCAAGTGGAGTCGAGAGGGGGTCCGTCCGGAACGACGCGTGAAGAAGCCGGCGAAGGCAGTCCGAGCGGACAGGGCAGGGGAGTGCAAGCATTAAAGAATTATTGAATTAAAGAAATAAATAATTATATAACAAATCAAGTTATGGTATCGAATATGAAGAAGATAAATTTGCGTTGGAGGCTATGAAATAAGCCCATAAAGAATTTTCTATAATTATATAATTCTTGAAATATATAAATAAAGATTTCAATAATTAAATAAAAATGCCTATCTTTGCGGAAATCAAAGTAGTAACACACTATGGGAAAGACACTCTGTTTCGTGAACAACAAGGGAGGCTGCGGCAAGACGACCACCTGCTGCGCGGTCGGCCAGGCCTGGGCGAAGCTCGGGAAGAAGATCCTCTTCATCGACCTTGACTCGCAGTCCAACCTCACATCCATAATCACCGACACCGACCCGGCCGTCCAGGAATGGGACACAACCATCGAGGACGCGTTCATCGGTGGGCCCGACTACGGCCTTCCGATACACGACATCAACGGGAACATCTCCATCGTCCCGGCGGACCTCGACCTCTCGAACTTCGACAGGGACACCGCGAGGCAGAGCGTCAGGGAGTTCCTGCTCTCAGACCTTCTCGAGACGGTCAAGGACAAATACGACTACATCCTCATCGACTGCCCGCCTGCACTCGGAATCATCACCTACAACGCACTCGTGGCGTCGGACTACGTAGTGATGGTGACCAACGCGGAGGGACTGAGCTACAGGGGTATGAAGATGGTGGCCAACCTCGTCAACGAGGTTATGAGCAACAAGAGGCTCAATCCGAAACTCAGGCTCGCGGGCGTGGTTGTGACCAGATACGAGAAGAACAACCTCTCCGATATGTACCTCGAGAAGATCGAGAAGGACCTCGGCCCGCTGCTGATAAAGCCTGTCATCAGGAAATCCACCAAGATAGCGCAGTCGGCCTCGTTCCAGCAGAACATCTACGAGTACGACCCGACCGGAAGGGCGACGCAGGACTACCTCAGCGCGTCAAACGAGCTGCTCCAGAGGATAGAGCTGCAGAGCTTCGGGACAGAGCAGCAGGGCGGGGGAGTGACGGACCGTTAACAAAAAAAACACGAGAGATATGCCAACAGGATTCGACAAATTCAGGAAGAAGACTCTCGAGGAGAGCCCGATCAAGATAAACACGCCGGCCGACTTCAACGGGGAGCCGGAGGACGACGCGCGTCCGGGACGCGGCGAGACAGCGGCGCAGCACACCGGCCGTCAGGAAACGGCACAGTCGGAGGCCACAGTGCACGCCACGGCCGGAAGGAAGACTGCGGTGAGGAAGGAGGAGCGCAGCCTTGTGAACTTCATGGCGCAGATAAGCCCGGAGACGAAGACCAAGATCGACGAGATGCGCTACCGCCTGAAGAGGAAGAACTGGGAGATTGTTGACGAGGCCGTGAAGGACCTTTACGACAAGTACTTCAAGAGATAGAACGCGCCTTTGGAGGCAGGGGTCTACTGAGCGTCCCGCGGTGGCCTATACGGTCACAGCGGGATTTTTTATAAAAATTTTACCGTCTTCCGTCTGTTGGTTTTCTCCCGGTCTCGCCATAAAAAAAAGGAGAAATTAAATGTTCGTCACGAAGCCCGTTTTCTGAAAAAGGGAGTAAATAATCGTTGATTCCTAAAACGCGTCCGCCGCGCGTCCGTGGCGTTTTTTGACCGAGAGCTGTCCGGTTCCGTCTGAAGCCTGTATGCGACAGGCACTTGTAAAAAAGGGAGAAATACAATTACTCTTTTTCAAGTTTCCTCGGAATCTTCTCCTTAAAAATAAAGGGAGAGAAAAACGAGTCTTTCCGAAAAACTCTTTGTTTATATTCTCCCTTTTATTAATTTTGCGAAGAAAAGGGAGCGAATAAATTGCAAGTCAGAAGGAAATGACGCTTTCAGGCTCCCGGAAAAGATTATGGAACGACTCGATTCATATGTTGCAGGACAGGCGCCGGGATTCTCCGGCTCCACCGCGGTCCCGTCCGTCCCTTTCACACCTCCGGGATTGAATGTCCTGTTAGATAATCACAGAACTTGTTTATGTCTTAACCCGTTTGTCCGCCTTTCCGGCAATTCTTTTTGTGTCAGCGGCTTCCGTCCGATGTTCAAGGAGGAAAAAGGGAGTTCCGCAATCAATAAAAGGAGAAATGAAATGCTTGGAGCGGGCGGAATGGGGGAGTTCTCAAATGAAACGGGAGTTCTGCAATTATCACCGGTCTCCCGGAGGGTCTCCGGCGGTTTTCCCGCCCTTTTCCTTTTCACCCTTTCGGAATCCTATGTTTTGTTAGGTTATCACATAACTTGTTTATGTCTTAACATTATTTTGGGCGGTATGCGTAAATTATTGTCCTGCATTCCGTTAAAGCCGGGCCGCGGAATTGAAAAGGGAGTTCTGAAATGCGAAAAAGGAGAGATGCAATTACTTCACGGCCCGGAAAAAGGGAGGAATGCAATGAGAGGGGAGTTTTACAATTATAAGGAGGAAGCCTATGTCTGAGCAGAGCGGAGAGCCGAAGAAGGGTGACGAGATGACCACCCTGGCCACCACCACGAGGAACGTCGTGGAGTCTTACATATTCGCCACCGGCCATCAGGACCTTAGCATCTATTCGGAGCGCCTGATGATGCTTCTGGTCAGGGCGGCGCAGTGCCAGGTGGCGGGCCTGAACTTCCGCGACGGCTCCGGCATCTCGCAGGTGAGCATCGGCCCGCTCGGCGACGCGTGCGTGGAGATCGAGGCCCGGGAGCTGCTGAACGGGGCGAACAACACCAACTACTCGCAGGCGAAGCAGGCCGTGATGGAGCTGATGGAGAAGACCATCTCACACGAGCGCCCCGCGATGAAGAACGGGAGGCCCGTCCTGAACGAGAACGGCGACCCTGTCTACGAGTTCGAGGCGCACAACCTCGTCAACGACGTGTGGATAAACCGCAAGCCGGGAGTGATAGTGGTGAACGTCAACAGGACCACGTGGGAGGCCATCCTCGACTTCTCGAAGGGGTTCCGCAGGTACGACATACAGGTCGCCATGCGGTTCTCCAAGACCTGCTCCCTGAGGATGTTCAAGCTCGTGAGCAACCAGACCCGCCCGCTCCAGTTCACCATCCAGGAGCTGCGCGAGCAGTGGGGGCTCACGGACAAGTACCCGGCCACCAAGGACTTCATCCGCAACACCATCGTCTCCGCCAAGGAGGAGCTGGACAGGATGTCGCCGTGGACCTTCGACTACGAGCCGGTCTACTCGGCCTCGTCCGAGCAGAACCGCGGACGCGCCGGGCGCAAGTCCATCACGTCCGTGATCTTCTACCCGAAGCACCAGCTGCGCTACGAGAGCACCACCAACTCCATCGGCATGCTCAGCAACCCCATCGACGTGCTCCCGCGCGTTGTGGTGGACAGGCTCGTGAAGAACCTCGGGTTCTCGATGGCCGAGATAAAGGCGAACATCGTCCTCTTCAAGACCGCGTCGAAGAACTTCGACCTGGAGGGGTTCCTCATCGATGTGACCCCGCGCGCCAGCCGCGCCAACAGCCCGCAGGGGTATGTCGTCAACGCCGTGAAGAAGCATCTCAACGAGGCCTGCGGCATCGTGGTGACCAAGAGCGGCGCCGTGATGAAGAAGAAGCAGGAAGGAGGCGGGCAGGACGACGTGGCGAAGGCCCGCAGGCGGTTCGACGGGGCCACCGTCTCACAGATACTCTCCGGCGCGGCGGAGTCATCCAGGCCTCCGTTCATGACCGCGAGGCCGAAGCCGGGCGACGCGGTGAGCCTCGGCGACCTTCTCGGAGGGGCGTTCGACACGCCGGATGAACAGTAGCGAAGGGAGGCCGCGATGAACGATTACCTAGACATACTCAGGTCGTGGGAGAGGCGCATAGCCGATCCGTTCATATACGAGCATCTGGACCAGCTCCTGCCCCGGTACGCCTTCAGGCGGATGCAGCAGGGCACGGCGCGCGACCGCTGGGTCAGCCCGCTGAAGATGGACCTGTCGGAGCCGAAGGTGAGGCATCCGGAGAAGACCGTCGTTGGCGTGCGCGACCTCAGGATGAGAGAGCAGGGGGACTGGGCTAACTCCGTCGGCGTGACCGACGTCCTGATGCGGGAGAAGGGGTTCGAGAACGTCTACCAGCTCTACTCGTGGCTCTCGGAGCGTTACTCGCTCGGGATGCCGATGCCGGACTCGAAGGAGGTCAAGGCGGCGGCCGCGAGGCGCGAGCGGCGCGAAGGCGTCCTCCAGGCACTCGCGGAGTATTTCGTGTGGTGCCTCTGGAACGCCAGGACAGAGAAGGCGGCGAGGACGCGCGCTTATCTGCAGAAAGAGAGGGGGTTCACGGAGGAGCGGATAAAGGACCTCGGGTTCGGGTTCGTGCCGCTCTGGAGCTCCGTGGTGACCTACATGACCGTGAAGCGCAGGTTCCGCAAGGACGACCTCGACGCGGTGTGCCAGGTGTGCGGCGACGACGGCAGGACGGCGGTGGGGAAGACCCACACGCTAGCCATCCCGTACGTCTGCTCGGGCGTCCTGAAGGGGTTCATCTTCCGCAGGGTCGACGGGGGCGACCCGCCAAAGTACCTCGCCAACGCAGGGCTGGACCGACGGTCGGAGTTCTTCAACTACCCGTCGGAGGGCAGCGGCGTGATAGCCGTGGTCGAGGGCGAGATGGACGCTCTGACGGCGACGGCCGCGGGCATCCCGGGCGTGGTGGCCATAGGGGGGTCCGACATCTCCGGCGACAGGAAGATGCAGGTCGTGAGCGCCTTCTCGCGCGGAACGAAGAAGATAATCCTCTGCCCCGACCTCGACACTGTGAAGGCGGGGGAGGGGAGTGAGATCAAGCCTGACTTTGAAAAGCGGCTGAAGGCGGTGATGAGGTCTGTTCACACCGTCAAGGAGGTGGACTTCGACTTCGACGAGATATATGTCGCCTCGTTCCCGGAGCCGTCCGACCCGGACGAGTTCATCAGGAAGCACGGCAGGGACGCTTTCCTGGGGCTCCTGAGGGAGGCTAAGCCCTGGTGGCGGTACGTGGCCGACGTGAAGGAGAGGATGAAATAGATTATATACTGAAAGTCATTTTCAACTATTCTGTGATAGTTTAGTTCATACTTCCATATGTCGACATTTGTAAGCCTAGAATCTTACCTGTAACTGCTCAGTATGAATACTGACAAAGTCAGGTGCTCTTTTTCTTGAACCGGATGTTCACGGTCCAGTCGAAGGCCTCGGCTATCCTGTAGATGTTTGAGAGGCTGGTGTCGTCGGTCTGGAAGAACTTCTGCACGGCTCCCCGTATGCAGCCGATTTTCTCCGCGAGCAGGGTGTTCGTGACCCCGGTCTTGTACATAGCCACCCGTATGAAAGCCAGCCTCTTGGTCATGTCGATGTCCGGGAAAGTCTCGGCCGGTTCTTCGATGACGAGCTTGGTGCGGTCGATCTTCGGCGCCGGAGTGTCGTATGAAATCACGAACTCATAGCCGAAGTGCTCGGTGACCTTGATCACCTTGCTGAGGCTCATGTTGTCCACCAAAAACCAGTTCCTCGCGGAATTCGTCCTGACTCCGGCCGCGACAGCGACGTCCTCCATGCTCAGCCCCAGCTGCCTCATGAACTCGGACAGGAATTTCAGGTTCTTGTTCGGGGTGTCCTCCGAAAGGTATTTGCTGGAATTCTCCACGAAACTTCTTTTTTTCATCTTAAAACCGATAAACTTTTATACACTTCTCTTGGATATGTGTATAAAATCTTATTACTTTGCGTATAAAATCTTGCTCGTCGAAGATAAATTCATCTTCATTTGTCAAATGTAGTAAAAAAAATCATTTGACGAGCCTGTCAAGGATTTTCTTTTTGATTGAGAGGATTTTATACACCAGGCC
>CAVJKE010000112.1:0-6285 GCA_963649695.1 bacterium | reverse complement strand
GGGGGAGGGACTTGCTCCGTCACTGCCGTGACGGGAAATAAGGTGTTTCGCACATTCGAAACTTGAATCAATCATTTACGAATATCCAGACAAAGTTCTAAGCGAGTATCAGGAACACGCAAGGGCGCTTGCCGACCACGGCGTGAGCCTTCTGCCACTCCCTGACGGTCTTCGTCAGGATGGTCTCGTCCGGAAGCGTGATGTCGGCGGCGACGCAGAGGCGGGTCTTCGGCTGGAGCGAGGCCAGCAGGTCCGCCAGCATCGAATCGTTGCGGTACGGAGTCTCAATGAATATCTCGGTCTGGTCCAGCTGGGCGGACCTCTTCTCTATCTCCCGGATCGCCTTGCGCCGCTCGTCCGTCTTGGCGGGAAGGTAGCCGCAGAACGCGAAACTCTGGCCGTTCAGCCCCGACCCCATCAGCGCGAGCATCAGCGAGGACGGACCCACCATCGGCACGACCTGTATTCCGTGAATATGGCAGAGCGCCACCAGCTGGGCGCCCGGGTCGGCCACGGCCGGCAGTCCGGCCTCGGAGATCAGTCCGACATCGGTCGGAGACCCGTCAGGGTCGGAGAACATCGACAGCAAGGCTTCCACATCGGCCGGCTTGGAGTGTTCGTTCAATTCCCTGAGTTCCAGCTCGGAGATGTGGCCCTTGAGTCCGGCCGCTGAGAGATAGCGGCGGACGGTGCGGGCCTCTTCGACCACATATTTCCGGAGGCTCTTCAAGCGCTCCAGCACAGGAGCGGGGATGACCTGCGAAGGGTCATATTCCCCGAGAGGTGAAGGGATCAGGTAAAGTTTCCCTTTTGAGATGCTGTTTGAATCTGCCATACAAATGGCAAAGTTACGAATTCATTTTGAATATCTCCGCGGGAGAATCGGGCCGCCGGGCCCATAATCTCGCGGATTTTGCTTAACTTCGCACGACAGTCCTCTGATGGATTGTCTGAATATTTCTGAATGCCATGACCTACGACGGTATAATTGAACTTGAAGGAATGGAGTTCCACGCCTACCACGGCTGCCTCGAGAAGGAGAAGCTGGAAGGGAACACATTCATCGTGGACTTCCACGCCGAGCTTGACGTGAAAAAGGCTGTGAAGACGGACCGCCTTGAGGACACCGTCGACTACGGCCGGATCTATGACATCGTGGCGGAAGAGATGGCGAAGCCGTCGAACCTGCTGGAGAACGTCGCCGGCAGAATCCTGAAGAGGATCCACGACGAGTTCTTCGAGATTCTGTTCTGCAAGATAAGGGTGTCGAAGAAGAATCCGCCGGTGAACGGAGTCTGCTCCTGGTCAAGGGTGACCGTGATGAACGGGACACCTATTCTCAGATTCTAAATCCTGAAGTATGAAGATCGCGTTCCTGACACTTGGCTGCAAACTGAACTACGCCGAGACCGCCACCTACGAGAGGGGCTTCGTCCAGAACGGCCTGGAGGTCGTTCCGTGGGAGGAGAAGGCCGACGTCTATCTGATCAACACCTGCTCGGTCACCGAGAGGGCCGAGAAGAAGTGCAGGAATGTCATCCGCAAGATGCACAGGGTCTCTCCGGAGGCCAGGATCATCGTGACCGGCTGCTATGCCGAACTGCGCCGGGCCGAACTCCAGACCATAGATGGCGTGGCTCTTGTCTTCGGAGCCAAGGAGAAATCCCGTGTGGTCTCCGACACGATGGCTCTGCTGAGCGGTGGATATGACACTGACAGAGCAGTGGCCGGCGGTGGTGGCGCTTCCGGAGCATCTGCCGGTGATGGTGGTGCAACTTCCGGGACCGCGTCAGACGGCGGTGGCGGCGTCGACAGCCCCGTGGCCGCCCGTGGCCGCGTGAACGGGTGGACCGCCGAAGGCGGGACGGGACGGAGCGCGAAGCGCGGAGGGGAGGACGATGCCACCACCGCCGGACCTAAGGATTCAGTATCAGATAATGCAGACGCGCCCGGCGGGCTTCCGGAGAACCGGCGGGAGAAACCGATGAGCGCCGCGGAGTACAAGGAAATCTCCAAGGACACTATGGCGGCGTTCTCCTCCGAGGAAAGAACAAGGTCGTTCCTCAAGGTGCAGGACGGATGCAACAACTTCTGCGCTTACTGCACGGTGCCGTACGCCAGAGGCGATTCCAGGAATATTCCGATAGAGGAGGTACTGAATCAGGCCCGCAAGATAGCGGAGTCCGGAATCAAGGAGATCGTCATCACTGGAGTCAACACCGGGGATTTCGGCCGCACCACAGGCGAAAGTTTCCTCGACCTGCTGAAACGGCTGGATGAAGTCGAAGGCATCGAACGCTACCGCATCTCCTCCATCGAACCGAACCTCATCACCGAAGAGATCATCGACTGGATAGCGTCGGGGACCAAGTTCCAGCCGCACTTCCATATTCCTTTACAGTCCGGGTCGGACGAGATCCTGAAAAGGGTCGGCCGCCGCTACACGACAGACTTTTTCGCCGACAGGATCGACTACATCCGCTCGGTGATGGACCCGGAACCGGGCGAGACGGACAAGCCGTACGTGTTCTTCGGCATCGATGTCATCGCAGGCCTCCCCGGAGAGACTGATGACTTGTTCGAGCAGACATATTCATTCCTCAAGGACCGCGTCAGGCCGGCCTTCATCCACGTCTTTCCCTACTCCCGCCGCCCCGGGACCGTCGCGGCAGGGTGGAAAGACCAGGTCAAGGATTCCGTCAAGACGGAGCGGGTCGCGAGGCTCGAAGCCCTCTGCGCCGAGTTGCATTCCGCATTCATAGAGAAGAACCGCGGCCGCCGCTCGCAGGTGCTGTGGGAGTCCGATGTCAAGGACGGGATGATGGGCGGCTACACCGGCAACTACATCAGGGTCACGAAACCCTATGACCCGGGGTCGGTGAACCAGCTTGAAGAGATAATCATTTAACAGACAGGAATTTGACCGAGCCGTCCCGATTCGCAGGAGCGGGACGGAAGGATATTCATAGAGCAAAAGAAAAATGGGAAAAGCAAAGTTGACATTTCTCGGCACCGGGACCTCGCAAGGAGTGCCCATCATCGGCTGCCAGTGCGGCGTGTGCCGCTCGAACGACTTGAAGGACAAGCGATTCCGTTCCTCAGCCTTCATTGAATATGAAGGGCTGTCCATCCTTGTCGACGCCGGGCCGGACTTCCGCTCCCAGATGCTCGCCCACGACATCCGCCACCTCGACGCCATACTGCTGACCCACAACCACAAGGACCACACCGGAGGGCTGGACGACGTGCGCTCGCTGAACTACATCGACCGCCGTTCGGCCGAGATCTTCTGCGAAAAGAACGTGCTGGACGACCTGATCAGGGAATATCCCTACGTCTTCACATTCCCGAAATACCCGGGAGCGCCCGAATGGCAGCTGCACGTCATCGACGAGAATCCGTTCCTCGTCTATCCCAACGCGCAGGACCGCGAACTTGTCTGGATCCACGACGTGGGCTACCACTACCGGCTTTCAGACGGGACTCTGATTCCGACCGGCAACAAGCTGGAGGACATCATCGACAAGGCCGACCCGGCCTCGATGGCCTCATCCACAGGCGGAGTTGAGATCGTCCCCATCCGCGGGATGCACGGCAAGCTTCCGATCCTGGGCTTCCGCTTCGGCGACATCGCCTACCTCACGGACATGAGCTTCATCCCGGAGAGCGAGTTCCCGAAACTTGAAGGGCTGAAACACCTGACCCTCAACACGGTCACCTACGAGAAGCACCATTCGCACTTCAGCCTGGACGAGGCTCTCGCGATGGCTGACCGCATCGGCGCCGAAAACACCTGGCTCACCCACCTGTCGCACAATTTCCCTTGCCACGAGCAGTTCACCAAGGAGGTCGAAGGACTCTGCCGCCAGCGGGGCGTCCGTTCCATCGTCCGCCCCGCCTACGACGGTCTCACGATTGACTAGGCCGGCCGGGATGTTCCCGGCGGCCTAGTGTTACGGCTTGTACATCGGGACCTCGCCTTTGTCTACCAGCAGGCGCAGGATGTCGAGATAGTCCGGAGAACAGCCTTTGGCAGGATTGCCGAACTCGGCCACGACCTCTTCAAGGGAATATTCACCGTTCTTTCCGTCAATATATTCAAGCAGCTGCCGCCGCGTCGACCGCTGAAGGCCGGATCCGGCCGTGCGGCGGGAACGGCAGACATCGCAGACCCCGCAGTCGCAGGTCTCCGTCTGCCCGAAATAGCGGAGCAGGTAGCGGGGACGGCACTCGTCTGACTCGCTGACATATTCAAGCATCGCCCCGCTGCGGGTGCGGTAGCTCTCCTTCAGCATCCTGTAGCGTTCCGGCATCAGGTTGACATTGCCCGGCCGCAGACGGTCGTGATGGAGCAGCACCACGTCGGAATGGTCCGCCGGCACATAGTTGATGACGTGCTGCAGCGACAGGGAGTAGAGGGTCTGGCGCAGCATCGGCACAGTCAGGGCGCAACGCCTCGCGATCCATTCCTCATCGATGCGCTGAAGGAACGAGAATATGCCCGCGTAGCTCCGCATCAGAGCCTCCAGCACATCGGCCTCCTTCTGCCCCTGCAGGTCGATGTCATAGAGCGACTTCCTGTCCACCCTGATCTTGACCTTCGTCGGGATGTCGACCTCCTCTGAATATGTAAGGTGTTCTGTCCGCTCAAGGTATTTCAAGGCGTGGAAGACAGGTGACCGCTGGAGGCCGAAACGGGCGCAGAAATCCTCTATCTTGAACTTCAGCTGGCGGCCGATGCCGGTGTCGTAAGGAATCTCGAAAAACACGTGGAGACGCTGGTAGACATTCTCTATGTACTCCAGCGTAGGGAAAGAGACCTCCTCCAGCTGGGCGGTCCTGCGCTTGTCCACCCCGTTCCAGAGCTGCACGGCATAGGAACGCTTCCCGTCGCGGCCCGCTCGGCCAGCCTCCTGGAAGTAGGCCTCAGGACTGTCCGGGAGGTCGTAATGGACCACGAACCGCACATCCGGCTTGTCTATGCCCATTCCGAACGCGTTGGTGCAGACCATCACCCGGATCTCGCCGCTCTTCCAGGCCGCCTGGCGCTCCGCCCTTGACTCTCCGCCGAGGCCGGCGTGGTAGAAAGAAGCCGAGACACCCTGCGAGCGGAGGAACTCAGACAGCTCCTCGCACTTCTTCCTGTTGCGGGCGTAGACTATCCCCGTGCCGGGAACTCCGTTGCAGATGCCGAGGATCTGTCCGTACTTGTCCTCCGTACGGCGGACTATGTAGCAAAGGTTCGGACGCTCGAAGCCGCTCTTTATCAAGAGTTTCTCCTTGAAGCCGAGGCGCTCCATTATGTCCTCGGCCACCGATGGCGTGGCCGTCGCGGTGACGGCTATGACAGGAGCGTCGACCCTCTCGCGCAGCTTTCCTATATTCAGATAGTCAGGTCTGAAGTCGTAGCCCCACTGGGAGATGCAGTGCGCCTCGTCGACAACTATGTACGCAACGTCAAGCACATCCACATAGGACTGGAACAGGCTGGTGCCCAGACGTTCCGGCGAAAGATAGAGGAACTTGAAGTCGCCGTAGGCAGCGTTGTTGAGAGCCCTGTCCACGTCCTGTCTGGACATCCCGGCGTACACGGCGAGAGCCTTGACTCCCCTGTCCCGCAGATTCTGGACCTGGTCCTTCATCAAGGCGATCAGCGGGGTGACCACAAGGGTGATTCCGTCACGGATCAGTCCCGGGACCTGGAAGCAGATGGACTTCCCGCCGCCGGTCGGCATTATCGCCAGCACATCCTTCCCCTCCAGGGCTGCTCCGATAACCTCCTCCTGCATAGGACGGAAACCATCGTACCCCCAGTATTCCTTCAGCACTTCCTTCGGTGTCATAATGTCGTGTAAACCGTTTTATACCAACAATTTGCGTTTCCTGCTGGCAAAAAATTTGCAGTGTAGCCAGCCCGTTGACAAATGTACGAATTTTTATCGCTCGCGGATTTGAGTAATGCATAAAATTTCCTTAAATTCGCGACGCTTTAAGGAGAATAAGTTTAACTCAATAAATTCAAAACACTATGCCTAAGATGGATTTAAGCAAGTACGGAATCAAAAGTGTGAAGGAAGTCCTTTACAATCCGACTTACGAAGTTCTCTACAATGAGGAGACAAAACCGGAGCTAGAGGGCTACGAGAAAGGCCAGGTTACCGAGCTCGGCGCTATCAACGTTATGACCGGTATCTACACAGGCCGTTCCCCTAAGGACAAGTACATCGTTATGGACAAGAACTCAAAGGACACCGTTTGGTGGAACACCCCTGAGTACCCTAACGA
>CAVJKE010000111.1:3875-6298 GCA_963649695.1 bacterium | reverse complement strand
TTGTAGCATGGGTGCCCAATCCGGAAGGGAGCAAAAACAGCGAAATCCGCTCCCTTCCGGATGCAGATTCACACTGAGACTCTCCGCGCTTTCGCACCCGCGCCTCTCTCCGAACCTCCTACCCACATTGGCCGCAGGCCGGGAAATATCATTTTCTAAAGTGGAGAACTTGGCGAAAACGCAGTTACCGAGAAATCCTCGGCAACTGCTACTATGGTGATGCGCTGTTGCGATATATGTCAAAGATACATTGATTTTATGGTTCCACGTCTTGAACCGGAATTTCCTTCCCTACTGACAGGACAAAGACCGTCATCTGTCCGTTCTCCCTCGCGAACCTGAGGGCGTTGTCAAGCGAGTCTTCCGGGAAGAGCCGCGTGCTGTCGAAGTAGTAGAGGCTGTCGGAAGAGTTGTACCAGCCGCCCACGTAGCCGTCATGGCGCAGCGCGTGCCGGATGACTTTCTTAATTTCTCTAAGGCTGTGGCTGTCTTGAGTTGCCGCGTAGCTGACGGCGATTCCTTCGGCAGGCTCCGCGAATGTCCTGATGTCAAGAGTGAATCCGTCAGGGTGGGATTGGCCGTAGGCCAAGACTTTCTTAGCGAGGACGGAGACATTGTCCCGCTCGATTCGCGCGATTCCGCCTGAAGCACGCTGCGAGACGCCCGCAGTTCCGCAGGAGCAGAGCAGCACGAGCGCGATCTGCGCCGCCAGAATTAGCGGCACGCCAATCTGGAACTTGCGGTGCATCGTCTTGTGGTGCCAGACTCTCATCCCCAGCCACGCGCCTATGCTGCCGCCTGCGGCGGCCAATCCGAGCAGCACGGCTTCGGGAATCCTCCAGCGGTTGTGCCGTGCCTTCCACTTGTCGATGCCGTACACGAAGAAGGTGACGACATTGACGAGAACGAGTATGGCTATGAGAAACCTGGACATACGCCTCACATCATCAGCATTATCCTTCCCTCGGCCTTGACGAAGGTGTCGGGGTATCTCATCACGACGGCATAGACCTGCGCTGAGGTCACCGGCTGGCCGTCCCTGCGGACGTGGAGCTTCCGGGCGTTGATGACATCCGCTATCTGCTCGGTGCACATCCCGCCGTTGCGCTCGGCGAGGACATAGACTATCGCTTCCTCTATCTTCATCACTTCACCCACTTGAAATTTTCCGTCCCCGCTCCGATTTCGAAGTGCAGCTTCGCGATGCCCATGTCCATCTTCGTGTAGCCGAAGAGCGACGTGCCCTTGCGGATGGAGACCAGAGGCAGACCGGAGCCCCTGCGCCCGAGGAACTCGATGAAGAACTTCTGCTGATTGACCGCCGTAGGCGCGAGCTGTGCCGCCAGCGCGCCGCGTCTGAACCACTCGGGCGTGAGGTCGCTCGCGTTGCTTATCTCGCCGAGCGGCCTGCTCCTGTGGGGCACGCCCTGCGTCTGCCCGTAGCCGAGAGCGATGTAGCAGCCGATTTTCTCGTCCTTCTCAAGGGTATAGGTCCCCGCGACCTTCGTGTAGCTGAGCCCCGCCCAGCAGCTGTTCAGTCCGAGAGTCTGCGCGAGCAGCACCAGCCTCTCGCCGTAGTAGCCGATGCGCTCGTCGAGGTCGTCCGCCTTAGCACCCGCCATCACGAGGTAGGAGCTCACACCGGAGAACTTCCCGTAGGACATCGGTCCCGCGAACGCCTTCGGCTCGTCCGTCACGAGCTGGATGTGCAGCCGTCCCGCTTCGTTCGCAGCCGCTATCTGCGGCCGCAGAGCGTCCAATACCGCCCCGTCTATCGGCTCCGTTCTGTACTTTCTGACAGAATGCCTCGCCTGTATCGCTTCCAGAAGTGTCATAGTGTCCAATCCTTTTCTACAAAATTAACAATTTCCGCGAAAAACCTCTCATGCAGCCCATTTCTCAGAAATGAAAAACATACACTTTTGCGCTTTCCTTTCTGAAAGGAAACAAACCGCGGATGTTTTCCTTTTAGGAAGGAAAGTAGTGTAGATGGATTTCGTCCAAATTTTCTTATTCTGCATTCTAATATTGCCCGGCCGCGGCCTCGAGGCGTCTTTTAAGCTAAAAGTGGCGGTTCTAACCGACACTTTTATATAAAATTGCGAGGATTCACACTTTCAGAAAATCCCGCAGGGAAGCCTTAGCCGCTTCGAGTCGGCGGACTCCGACCTTGCCGGCGCGGGTGAAGATGTCAGTCGGGATGTCCTGCGCGCCGCTCTCCAGCGCCGCCCGCCAGTTGCCGACGGCGCGCGAAGTGTCGGTTAGAAACGTCATTTTTTAGTCAAAAGTGTCGGTTCTAACCGACATTTTTTGTATATTTGCAGAAAATCAATGAATTATGGACTCTCTCTTTTCAAAGCACGACCGTTATTACGCTGAAACATCAACGGAAATTGTCAGAGAATGCATCAATGAGATAGATT
>CAVJKE010000111.1:0-3596 GCA_963649695.1 bacterium | reverse complement strand
TCATCAGCGGTTCTTCGCTTCTCAAGATATTGAATTCCGATGCGGATCTGTCCAGGCGATGCGTCCGCCACGATATTCAGGGACTCTCGTTCCGTGAATATCTCAGGTTTTATCGTGGGCTGGATTTTCCCAAGGCTACGCTGGAGTCCATTCTGGCATCCCCGTTCGAACTGGCTGATTCAGTCATAGCGAAGTGCCATCCGCTGGAGTATTTCAAGGATTATCTCAGGAACGGATATTATCCTTTTTATCTGGAAGGGGAAAGGTCATACTATACAAGAATAGAGCAGGCGGTCTGTTACACTCTTGAGGTTGAATTGCCGGAACTTCGCCTTGTGGATATTTCGGGAGTGGTGAAGCTCAAGAAGCTTATGGACATCATTTCAGATCAGGTTCCCTTTGAACTTGATGCCAGCAAACTCTCGCGTGCGGTAGGCTCCACGCGTGAAACAGTGGTCCTGTATCTTCATTATCTTGGCCGGGCAAAGATGCTGAACCTTTTGTTTTCCGGGTCGAAGCACTATGCCAAGCTTGCCCGTCCCGACAAACTCTATCTGGAGAATTCCAATATGCTGTATGCATTGTGCAGCAACAACCCGGAAATCGGAACTGTGCGCAAGACTTTCGCCGTGAATCACCTTTCCGTCAATCATAAAGTGGAATATGGCAAGGACCGGGGCGATTTTAAGGTCGACGGGAAATGTACCTTTGAGGTCGGAGGACCGGATAAAGGCTTCTCTCAAATAGCCGGAGTGAAGGATTCCTATGTCCTGGCCGATGATATGGAGTCGCCGTCCGGCAGAAAAATCCCCCTTTGGATGATCGGGTTCATCTATTGAATGTTCACAATATTTAGCATTCATCCGCCGGATTAAGGAGTTGACTTTTTGCTTTCACGAGGTAATATTCGTGGACCAGGCTCCTGTAGCCTTGCGGTCCTGAAACGATGCTGATATAGCAATATTCCCGCAAAAGTCAAGGCTCTTCGCGGGTTTAAATATGTTCATTTGTCAGTCTTGACTGAATATGAAGCCGCGGCACGAAGGTCAGCACTGTAGAAATTCTGCGATTCACAAGTCTGGGATTTTTATTGCTTGCCCAGGAATTTCCGTGTATAAGTCATAGAGAAGCGCCGTAGTCGAGGAAGGTGCCCAGAGAATCGTGGACAATGTATCGTGCTGGCGCGCTCGCTTGTCGCGGCCACGCACGAACTTCCGGGGCGGATAGCCAATCTGTCCAGTCGCGCGAAGCACAGCCTTTACCTATTTTACGGAAAGTGATACCAAAATCTTGAATACGGGGCCGGGAATATGGCGGCAACCGGACTTTTTGGCTAACTTGCGGAACATTACTGAGCAGAAAACGGAGAATGCTATGAAACTTGAAATCGCAGCATTGATTTTGACAATCATAACAATTACAAGTTTTGATCTTATGGGACAGAATGAAGTTTTGGACGGCAGACAGCGCAGCATAGTCGCCATCGCCGCCAACGAGGCCAAGGGCGACCTTGAGGCCCTTTCCGCCAGCATCGAAGAAGGGCTTGACAATGGACTGACCGTCAACCAGGTCAAGGAAATCCTCTCGCAGCTTTATGCCTACACGGGTTTCCCTCGCTCTCTCAACGGCCTTGGAACTCTGCAGAAGGTCTTGGAAACCAGAGAGAAAGAAGGACGGTCAGTCGTGACGGGACAGGAAGCCTCACCGGCTCCTGAAGGCTATGATGCCCTGCGGGACGGAACAAAGGTACAGAGTCAGTTGACCGGCGGACCGTTCAAGTACGATTTCTGCCCGGCGGAAGATTACTACCTCAAGGCCCACCTCTTCGGCGACATATTCGTAAGAGATGTCCTGACCTGGGCGGAAAGGGAGCTTGCGACCATCTCCGCGCTTGCTTCGATCGAGGGGCTTGACCCGCAACTTGCTTCTCACGTGGCGGGTTCAAGGAATATGGGTCTGAAGGATGAGGAGATCCGTGCCGTTCCGGCCGCTCTGGCCAGGTCGGCGGGGGAGAGCGAGGCCTACAGGGCCTCCAAGGCCATAGCCAATGTCTTCGGTGAGGAATTTGACGGCAAACTTCCGTTCAGCGGCTTTGATTTTCCTAAAGGCGATCCGAACAACGCCTACGCCAAGTATTTCATCGGAGAGAGTTTCCTCGCGCCTCTGCGTCCTGTCAATCTGGCCGAAGGCGAGAAGACGGCCCTGCCGCTCTCGAATGTTACTTTCGAGCCGGGCTGCCGCAACAACTGGCATATTCATCACGGAGCGAGGCAGATTCTGATCTGCGTCGGAGGCGAGGGCTGGTACCAGGAGTGGGGGAAGGCCGCCATCCGCTTGAAAGCCGGCGATGTGGTCGACATCCCTGAGGGCGTGAAGCATTGGCACGGAGCGGCGAAGGACAGCTGGTTCCAGCATCTGACCACCCACGTTGCCACCGGCGGCGAGATGAGCAACGAGTGGCTCGAGCCTGTCACCGACGAGCGGTACGGAAAGTGCGGCGAAGGGAAATAGGCCGCTCTACTGTGCTACGGTCACGTTCTCGATGCGGATCCTGAATGTCCCGGAAGGGGCCGCGACATCCACTTCGTCACCGACCTTCTTCCCCATCAGCGCCAGCCCGATCGGACACTTGCAGGAGATTTTACCCTCTTCCAGGTTCATCTCGTGAGGACTTACGATCGTGTAGGTCATTCTGGCTCCGGTGGCGATGTTGGTGAACTCGACCTTGCTGAGCAGCGAGATCTTGTCCTTCGGCAGCGCGGCCGTGTCGATGATCCTTGAATATTGGAGTATCTTCTGCAGGAACTTTATCCTGCTGATGGCCTTGCCCTGGGCCCTTCTCGCGGCTCTGTAGCCGGCGTTCTCGCTCAGGTCGCCCTGGGCGCGCGCCTCCACGAGGTCGTCCTTGATCTTCGGATATTCCACATTGACCAGCCGGTTCAGCTCGGCTGTGATCTCCTCGTAACGCTCTTTAGAAAGATATTCCATAAGCTTCTGATTTATAGGTGATTATTTCTTGCTTTTCGGGCGGGTGACGCTCAGGTCGACGTGGCCGTCCACCCCTTTTACGACGGCCTTGTCCGTGAACTGCCACCAGGTCCAGCCATCGTACGAAGGCTTTTCTTTCTCGTAATGGGCTATCCAGACCGGGTAGTTGTCAAGGATCTCCTTCGACAGGTAGTCCTTGGCGAACGAGGCTCCGGTGTAGACGATCGGCTTTTTGCCGTAGTGGTCCTCTATGGTTCTGAGCCAGGCCAGAGCTTCCTTGTTCAGCCTCGCTTTCGAGCCTCCCTTGTGGATCTTTTCTATGTCCAGGACCGGCGGAAGGTCCTTGAATCTAAGGTTGCCGACAGTCTTGATGAATAGCCTGGCCTGCTGCGCCCCGGGCTTGGAACTTCTGAAGAAATGGTAGGCCCCTCTCTTCAGTCCGGACCTTCCGGCATTCTTCCAGTTCTTCCGGAAGTCTTTGTCAACCAGGGATATACCCTCGGTCGCCTTTATGAATACGAAACTGACAGGCTTGATGTCTTTCGCCTTGAACGGATTCTTGACGGTCCTTCTGCGGGCGTCCGTCATCACGTAGAGGGAGTCCCATA
>CAVJKE010000110.1:0-6350 GCA_963649695.1 bacterium | reverse complement strand
GAACTCCGAGGCCTACTTCACGCCTGACGGCAATCGCGTCTTCGTGGGCATCGCCGCGATCCGCCCTCCGAAGGACACGGCCATCGTGGATTTCGAGACCGCCCAGCTCGACATCTGGAACTGGGACGCACCTTACACTCCGCCGCAGGAGAGGCTGAATGTCAACAAGAAACTAAAGAGGACATATTCAGCGACCATCGACCTCACCGCCGAAGGGGAGAAGGTGATAGTGCCGCTCTCCACCTCCCAGTTCGAGAGCGTCCGTCTGCTTGACGGCGGCTTCAGCGAGTGGGCGCTGGTCCGCGACAACGGCAAGTATGTCCGCAGTTCGGTCTGGGACTATGCCAGCCGCTCCGACGTGGCCCTCGTCAACATCAAGGACGGCTCGAGGAAAGTCGTGGCTGAAGGTTTGAACGCCGGCCGCTTCGACGTGTCCCCGACCGGAAAGTACCTGACCTGGTTCGACAACTCCGACCTCAACTGGTATGTCTACAACACTGAGACCGGTGAGAAAGTGAACCTCACCGCGCAGACAGGAGTGCCTTTCTACGATGAGGAGGACGACCATCCGACAGCTCCTGCCGCCCACGAGTTCTCTCCGAAGTGGTTCAGCGACGAGTCGGCGATGCTGATCATCGACCGTTACGACGTGTGGAAGTTCACCCCTGACGGATCTTCGGCAGTGAACCTCACCGGGGGAGTGGGCCGCCAGACACACAACCGCTTCAAGGTCCTCGACCCGAGACCGGACGACAGGAAGCCTAACGAGCGCCGCTGCGGCCTCGCGAGACCGTTCGACCCGAAGCAGACCATCTACCTGAGCGTCCTGAACGAGGAGACCCAGCAGAACGGCTTCGGCAGCTTCAACCTCGCCAAGCCGGCCAAGACCCTCAAGTACTTCACCGACACGGTTTCCTACAAGTACGTCGGCTGGTCCAAGGACTCGGACCGCATCTTCTTCCAGAAGGGCAACTTCCGTAACTGCTACGACCTCTACTACACGGACGACTGCTTCGCCACCAGCACCAAGCTTACGGCCATCAATCCTCAGATGGATGAATATCGTTGGGGACACGTCGAGCTTTTCCACTGGAACGCCTACGACGGAACTCCTCTCAAGGGCCTCGTCTACCTGCCTGACGGCATCAAGGAAGGCGAGAAACTGCCTGTGATGATCTATTTCTATGAGAAGAACGCGCACACGATGTACGCTTACTACTCTCCTGCGCCGTCCCGCTCGATCATCAACATCCCGTTCTACACCTCCCGCGGCTACATCGTCTTCGTGCCTGACATCGTCTACAAGGTCGGACACCCTGGCGAGAGCGCCTACAACTGCATCTGCGCAGGCGCGGAGGCTCTCTGTAAGGAATACGCCGCAGCCGACAAGTCGAAGATGGGCATCCAGGGACAGAGCTGGGGCGGCTACCAGACGGCCTGGCTGATCACCCGCACGAATATGTTCGCCGCCGCCGGATCCGGCGCTCCTGTCGGCAACATGACCTCTGCCTACGGCGGAATCCGCTGGGGTTCGGGCATCACCCGCGCCGGCCAGTACGAGCACGGACAGAGCAGGATAGGTGCGAATATGTGGGAGCCGGGCGCTCTCGACCTCTACATCGAGAACTCTCCTGTCTTCCACGTCGACAAGGTGAACACCCCTGTGCTGATCATGCACAACGACGCCGACGGTGCCGTTCCGTGGTACCAGGGCATCGAGTTCTTCTCGGATCTACGCCGTCTTGACAAGCCGGCCTGGCTGCTCCAGTACAACCGCGAGGCCCACAACCTGGGCCAGCGCCGCAACTGCAAGGACCTCTCCATCAGGCTCCAGCAGTTCTTCGACCACTACCTGAAGGGCGAACCTCTTCCGGCCTGGATGAAGTCCGGAGTGCGTTACGAGGACAAGGGTGAATATTTCGGCTTCGAGAACGCGGAGTAGTCTGCTGTCATATTCAGAAAAGGCAATGACCAGACTTGCGATTTTTGACCTGGACGGCACTCTGCTGGACACCGCCGCCGACCTCGGCGACGCCTGCAACTACGCGTTGAGGCAGTGCGGCTTCCCGGAGCATCCGCTCGGCGACTACTACCAGATGGTGGGTCGCGGCATCTACAATCTCTTCAGGGCGGCTGTGCCTTGTGAATATGCCACTGAGGACAACGTGCGGCGGATGGCCGGTTTCTTCATCCCGTACTACGATGCCCACAAGTGCGACCTCACCCGTCCCTATGACGGCATTCTGGAGATGCTGACGGCCTTGTCGGCGGCCGGAGTGCGGCTTGCTGTCGCTTCCAACAAGTACCAGGACGGGGCCGAGAAACTCGTGAGGCATTTCTTCGGGGACTATGGTTTCGTGAAGATTCTCGGCCAGCGTGAGGGCCAGCCCATCAAGCCGGACCCGGAGATCGTGTCCCAGATCCTTGCCGCCGTTCCAGGCGTGACCAGGGACGAGACAATCTACGTCGGAGATTCCAATGTGGATATGCAGACCGGCATCAACGCCGGAGTCCGTACCGTCGGCGTGACCTGGGGCTTCCGTTCCCGCGAGGAACTGGCGGCCTACTCTCCTTACGCTCTCGTGGACAGTCCCGCCGGGATTGTCGAGGCGGCCGGGTTGTCCGGCGCCGCGGTGAAATGAACTGAAAAAGAATAAAAGCAGACGAGGCTGGATCCTGCTGCCCGAAAGCGGCATAATGAACTTTAGCGGGTGGGGTAATGCATTGACTGATAATGTGTTACCCCCCCCCGTTTTTTATCGGTGGCGACCAGCCGGAAGGTGAAGCCGCATATTCAGAAAAAGTTTGGCTCCGGTGGTGCGGAAATGACTTTTTTACTCGGTTAAAGTTTCTTACCTTTGCACGCGGTTTCCGCTGGGATGCGGAAATTTCAGGGTCCGGAGTTCCTGTGTGTCGACCTGCATCCTGGAATTCCGTTGAGGTTGAGTCAGTAGATAAATGAGTAAGTGGACCAGCCGGTAAAAAACCGGTGGAAAAGAAATGAATATGATACGTAAAATTCTGATACTGATGGTTATGCCTATGCTGCTTCTTGTGTCCTGCTCGACACCGAAGGAGATATGCTATTTCCAGGACATGGCCGCCGTCGACGGACAGGCCATCTCAAAAGCCAAAGAGATCACCGTCCGTCCGAAGGACAAAATCTCGATCATCGTCAACTGCAAGTCTCCCGAACTTACGGCCTTGTTCAACCTTCCGTATGTGACCCAGAGGCTTGGCGAGAACTCCCGCAGTTCCATCTCATCCGGCTACAGCCAGGGCTACATCAGCGGCTACACCGTCAATGACCGCGGCTGCGTCGATTTCCCGGTGCTGGGAGAGATCCCCGTGGCCGGTATGACCCGCGACGAGATCGCCGCCACGATCAAGCAGGAACTCAAGGATCAGGGACAGGCCACCGACGCTGTCGTGACGGTGGATTTCATGAATCTCTACTACCAGGTTCTCGGTGAGGTCACTCAGCCGGGACGCTACGCCATCGACAAGGACGCCATCACGATTCTCGACGCCATCGGCACGGCCGGCGACCTGACCATCTACGGCAAACGTACAAATGTCAAGGTTCTGCGCGACGTGAACGGCAAGATGAAGACCTACGAGGTGAACCTCTGCTCGGCTTCCGAGCTGATCAACTCTCCGGTGTACTACATCCGTCAGAACGACATCATCTACGTGGATCCCAACGATGTGCGGGCCCGTCAGTCCACGGTCAACGGCAACAATGTCCGTTCGACCTCGTTCTGGATCTCCCTCGCCTCTCTCGCTTCGTCCATCACCGTGCTGGTGCTGAACGCTCTCAATTAGGCGGCTGGGCCTTACCCGCAAAACATTCTTCCCGCAAAAGACCGGGGCAAAACGAACAGAAATCAGATCCGAACAATGGAGTCAAACACACCAAACCAAGATTTACAGCAAGAAGAAACCATCCAGATCCGCGAACTGGCCTACCGCTGCCTTCGCAAGTGGTACTGGTTCGTGATCAGCGTAGTCGTCTGCCTGACGGTCGGCACGCTTTACATCCTGAGGTCCATCCCTACCTACAACACGACTGCGGAGATCCAGATCAAGTCTGACTCCAAGGGATCCTCCATGCCGAGCGATGTCGGCAATTTCTCCGACATGGGCCTTTTCTCCATCAAGTCCAATGTCAACAACGAACTTCTGGCCTTCCAGTCCCCTGACCTGATGACAAAGGTAGTGGAAAGGCTTGAACTTTACATGAATTACTCTCAGGACGGCACCTTCCATCCGACCGTCCTCTACGGCACATCCCTGCCTGTCCACGCCGAGTTCCTCGATGTCGAGTCCAACATCTCTGCCGGTTTCGTGGTCAACGAGGGCGGCGGGTCCGCGGCTGGGAAAGCTTCCGCCGAGACACAGGCGGCCGACCAGACCGTCACCCTCGACGAGTTCACCTTCAAGGGCAAGGAGATCGACGCCAAACCTGTCCTGGGCCGTTACGGCGACACCCTCCAGACTCCGGTCGGCAGGATCATCCTTGAAAAGACCAAGAACTACGAGCCGTTTGACAAGCCGGTCAATGTCGGCAAGTCGGGAGTCCGCAAGGTGACCCTGGCCTATGGGAAGAATCTTCAGGTAAGCCTCGGCGACAAGAACGCCGATGTCATCAACCTCGCCATAAAGGATGTCTCCACCCAGAGGGCACAGGATGTCCTCAACACCTTGATCGCCGTCTACAACGAGAACTGGATCAACGACAAGAACCAGATCGCCAACTCCACCTCGGTCTTCATCAACGACCGTCTCAGCATGATCGAGAGCGAACTCGCCGGCGTGGATTCCGACATCTCCGCCTTCAAGTCCGAGAACATGATCCCTGACGTCGAGGCCGCGGCCACGATGTACATGCAGGAGAGCACGGTGCTGAACCAGCAGATGCAGGAGGTCAACAACCAGCTCTACATGGCCCGCTACATCAAGGACTACATCGGCAAGGAGGCCAACAAGAACCAGCCTCTTCCTGCGAACATGGGACTGAGCAACCAGTCCATCGAGGCCGGAATCACCGAGTACAACGAAAAGATCCTCCAGAGAAACAACCTCGTGGCCAATTCCGGCGAAAGCAATGTCCTTGTGAAGGATCTCGACCAGGCCCTGGCCTCGCTCCGCGGAGCCATCAGCCGTTCCATCGAGAACGAGATCCTCGCCTTGAACACCAAACTGGACAACCTCCAGGGTTCGTCCCGCCAGAACACCGCGCGCATCGCCGCCAACCCTAACCAGGCCAAGCAGCTGCTTTCCGTCGAGCGCCAGCAGACCGTCAAGCAGGCCCTGTACCTCTTCCTTCTCCAGAAGCGCGAGGAGAACCAGCTTTCACAGGCCTTCACGGCCTACAACACCCGCATCATCCAGCATCCTGTCTCAGGAATATTGCCGGTCGCTCCTCAGGGTTCCAAAATCCTGCTTCTCGCCTTCCTGATGGGCTTGCTCATCCCGGCCGGCATCATCTATGTCCTGCTCGCTGCCGACACCAAGATCCACAGCCGACAGGACATCAAGAGCCTTTCCCTGCCGTTCGCAGGTGAGATTCCTCAGACGGCAGGCACAAAGTTCAGAAGCAAGAAAGAACTCAAGGGCAAGGATGTCGTGATCGTGAAACAAGGCAGCCGCAACGCCATCAACGAGGCGTTCAGGGTGCTGCGCACCAATCTGGAGTTCATGCTCCGCGACCAGTCGAAGAACGTCATCGCCGTCACCTCCTTCAATCCGGGTTCCGGCAAGTCCTTCATGACCTGCAACCTGGCGGCCTGTCTCGCCCTCAAGAACAAAAAGGTCCTCGTGATAGACGGCGACCTCCGTCACGGCTCTGTGTCCACTCTCGTGAGCAGCCCTAAGTCGGGTGTCAGCGGCTATCTTGCCGGCATCGTCGACGATGTCCACAGTGTCATCCTGCCATCCGGCACGAGTGCCGGCTTCGATGTCCTGCCTGTCGGCTCGATTCCGCCGAACCCTGCCGAACTCATCTCGGGCGATCGTTTCGGCGCGATGGTCGGAATCCTCAGCAAAGAGTATGACATCGTCCTCATAGACTGTCCGCCTATCGACATCGTTACCGACGCCAGGATCATCAACGCCCACGTGGACAGAACCCTGTTCGTCATCCGCGCCGGACTCTTCGACAAGTCGATGCTTCCGGAACTCGACAAACTTTACAAGAAAGGGGAGTACAAGAACCTTTGCTGCGTGCTGAACGGCACTACCTCCACCAAGGGCTACTACGGCCACTATGGCTACTACGGCTCTTCAGCCCATTCCTATTATTCCTCAGCAGATTAGAAACAAACCTGATTCTATTGAATAAACTATGC
>CAVJKE010000109.1:0-6355 GCA_963649695.1 bacterium | reverse complement strand
GCCGCGATCCGCTCCACTATTCGGTGATCCGTCTCAACAAGATCCAGTCGCAGGTCCTGCTTAGTCTGAAAGAGTCCGGGATCACATTCCCGGAAGAGGCGACCGAAGCCCTCAAGGCGTTCATAGACAAGCTTTCACACGTAATCGAAGTCCATTCCCCGCTTCTGGAATCCGGCTCGTCGCTGGAAGAGAAGCAGGGAAGCACGATGCTTTATCTCCGCATAATCCCGAAATCCGGGAATTTCGATGTCCTTCTCTATGTGCGTCCACTTGAAAACGGCAAGCTCACCTTCTACCCGGGGGAGGGCGACACAACCTACTATGACTCAGATGATTCCGCCCGCTATCAGGTGAAAAGGGACATCCGCGGCGAGCGCGCCTCCCTCAAGACCTTCTTCTCGAAGACGGGCCTCGAAGACCTCGACTCGGAAGATGGCCTGTACAATCTTTCTCCGATGAATATGCTGCCGGTGGTCGACGTCTGCCGTGAGCTTGTGGACATCTGCACGCTTGAATGGCCTCAGGGCCGCAGCCTTAAGGTCATAGGCAATCTCGACGCGCGGAACATCAGCATCAAAGTCAGCTCGAAGGAGCGGTGGTTCGAGATCGAGGGCGACGCACAGCTTCCTGACGGTCGGTCGCTCACCATCGAGCAGATCATGTCGGCCATCGCCTCGGGCGGCTACGGGAACGGCTATCTGAAACTAGGGGAGAGCGACTATGTCTCGCTGTCCGACTCTCTGGCGAAATACCTCAAGCGACTTGAGGCAGTGACCCAGTCAGGCCGCGGTGGCGAACGCGTCTCGCTTTTCCAGACCGGCGCCCTTGCGGACATCGTGCACAAGTCGCATCTTAACATCAAGACCGACAAGGCCTACCTCGAGAAACTGGCGAAAGTGGAGGAGTCCGCCACGCTGAATCCTGCTGCTCCGAGCGGACTGAAGGCGGAACTTCGTGACTATCAGGAAATCGGCTTCCGCTGGATGGTCCGTCTGGACCATTGGGGGGCCGGAGCCTGCCTCGCCGATGACATGGGTCTTGGAAAAACGGTGCAGACGATAGCGTTCCTGCTCTACAAGGCCGCCAAAGGGGCTTCCCTTGTCATCGCTCCGGCATCAGTGCTTATGAACTGGAGCCGTGAACTCGCACGCTTCGCACCGTCCTTGAAAGTCACCGTCCTCAACGAACAGGACGACAGGGCGGTCGCCCTCACGGGGCTTGGTGAATATGATGTCGTGCTGACCACCTACGGGCTTCTTGTCAGGGAAAAGGAAGCTTTGACCGCTGTGGAATGGAATGTCATCTGCCTGGACGAGGCCCACACGATCAAGAACCGCGGCACGAAGATGTCCGAGGCGGCGATGTCTCTCAAGTCCGGCTCAAGGGTCATCCTCACCGGAACTCCTGTCCAGAACTATCTCGGCGAACTCTGGAATCTGTTCCAGTTCCTGAATCCAGGGCTGCTTGGCAGTTACGAGGCTTTCAGCCAGAAGTTCATCATACCTATCGAGAACCTGCAGGACAAGGGCCGTCAGAGCCAGTTGAAGCGGATGATCCAGCCGTTCATGCTCCGGCGTACCAAGTCAGAGGTCGTCGAGGAACTGCCTGAGAAGACGGAAATCTTCCGCAGCGTCCCGATGTCGGCTTCAGAGACCGTGGCCTACGAGGCCATGCGTCTTGAGGCGAAGAACGAACTTGAGCAGGACACTCGGATGAATATGAACGCTCTGGCCGCCATCACGAGGCTTCGTGAGGCCGCCTGCGCGATGCCTCTTGTCAGAAACGGCTGGGCGGAGGAGCCTACTAAAGTCTCAGCTCTCCGTGAACTCGTCGGCGACATAATCTCCGGCGGCAACAGTGTGCTGGTGTTCAGCCAGTTCACCGGATTCCTGGACATCGTCTCGGCCATGCTTAAGAAAGAGGGTGTCCAGCATTTCTATCTCCAGGGTTCCACTCCTCTTAAAAAGAGGCAGGATATGGTGAACGGATTCCAGCGCGGGGAGAAGCCGGTCTTCCTCATCAGCCTCAAGGCCGGTGGACTCGGCCTGAATCTGACAGGGGCCAACTACGTGATCCATCTGGATCCGTGGTGGAATCCTGCCATCGAGCAGCAGGCCACCGACCGTGCCTACCGCATCGGCCAGCAGCAGAATGTGACCGTCTACCATCTGATCGCCGCCAATTCCATCGAGGAGAAGATCCTGCGTCTGCACAAGACAAAGCAGAACCTGGCCGACGCCATCCTTGAAGGCACTTCGGTCAGCCACGCCATCACCCTTGACGAACTCCGCGAACTTATCCGCTAGGCCGGAGTCCCTGAGCCGTAGGCCTCTAAACGAAATGCCAATAGGTCTTAAAACGGAAAACAGAGAGCGGCCTCCACCCGGCTGGCCTGTGCCGTAGGTCTTCAAACGAAAACAGAGAGCAGGATTCCTGCTCTCTGTTTTATGTCGTCAATCTATGGCGGGGACTATGACCTGTCCATCACCTTGAAGATGCGGCCGCGGACCTCGTCGATTGTGCCGATGCCGTCGATCTCCTGGTACTTGCCGGCCTTCTTGTAGAAATCGACAAGCGGTTCGGTCTTCTCGTGATAGGTCTTGATGCGGTTCTGGATCGTCTCCTCCTTCGCATCGTCGGCCCTGCCCTCGATGGCGGCCCTGTGCTGGATCCTTTCCTTGATCATCTCGTCAGGAATCATGATCGAGACAACCGAGGTGACGCTCTCGCCGTTGTCGGCAAGCATCTTGTCCAGAGCCTCGGCCTGGGCGATCGTGCGAGGGAAACCGTCAAGCAGGAAGCCGGAGACATCTTTCACCGTCTTGAACTTGTTGGCGATCATCCCCTCGACAACCTCGTCCGGCACCAGTTCGCCGGCGTCGATGAGAGCCTTGGCCTTGAGGCCGAGTTCCGTGCCTTTGGCGATCTCGCCGCGGAGCAGTTCACCTGTGGAGATGTGGCAGAGATTGTACTTCTCCACCATAGCTGAGGCCTGGGTGCCTTTCCCGGCGCCCGGAGGGCCAAAAAGAATGAAATATTTCATTGTCGTGTCTAATACGTAGATTTCTCCGAGATTCCTGCCAAGCTCGTTGTAGTCAAGGCCGTAGCCCACGATGAAATCGTCCGGGATCTCCATCGCCACGTAGTCCAGCTTGACATCCTTCTTGTAGGATTCGGGCTTCAGAAGCATCGTGCAGAATTTCGTGTCGGCGGCCCCCTTCTCTTTGAGGATCTTCTCGAGAGCCACGATGGTGTTTCCGCTTTCCACGATGTCCTCGATGACAATCACGCGCTTTCCTTCGACGCTTCTGGACATCCCCAGAACTTCCCGGACATCGCCGGTGGTCTGCGTGCCGACATAGGAGGTCAGTTTGATGCAGAGCAGTTCGCAGTTGAAATCCAGCCGCTTCATCAGTTCGGAGGTGAACATCAACGATCCGTTCAGAACGCAAAGCAGGACAGGGTAGTCGGTGCTTCCTTCGTAGTCTTTGTTGATTTTGGCGGCGACGCCGTCGATCGCGCTTTCAAGCTGTTCCTTCGAGATGAAAGGCTTGAAAGATTTGTCGTAAAGTCTAATGTTGCCCATTGCGGTGTTAGTTAAGTGACAAAATTAGCAATTTCCATTAAAAAACAGAAAAATCGCACATCTGTTTTTTGTTTCTTTGCTTTATTTACGTTTTTTAGCCCTATCTTGCCACCCTGAACTACTGAACTATGTATGGATTCCGCGGCCATTTTTTCATCGTTTCTGCGATGGGCTGTAAATCCTACCGATTTGACTATGTACAACTTCGCAGCCATATTCACATCATTGTCGCTCTCCGTCAGGACGCGGCTCCTGCCGGTCGCCAGGCTGGTCTCCCGCTTCCTGCCCCCTGTCAGCATTGCGGCGGCTCTTCTGGCCGCCCCGGTACAGGCCGCGGCGCAGGACGACGACGCTCTTAGGTCCATCGTCTACCTGACCGGAGCCGAATCCATCGAATCCCTCGACGAAGCCGAGACGGAAAGGTTTTATGAATATCTTGCCTCACCTCTGGAAATCAATCTCTTGCCACGGTCCCGGCTGCTTGCCTGCGGCCTTCTCAGCCAGTACCAGGTCGCGAGTCTTGTCGATTACCGTTCCCGTTCGGGCGATGTCCTGTCCATAGCCGAACTTGCCACCGTGGACGGTTTCGGAGAGCGGTTCGCCGAGGCTTTGAGGCCGTTCATCTCGCTCAGGAGCGCCTCGCTGCCGGGCCAGCCGGACACCGCAAGGCGGCGCTGGCGGACGGAAACGCTTGCGAATCTGTCGGTTAAAAACGACCGGTTCCGCTACGGACTGAAGCACAAGACCGGCTACGGCGGGCTGGTCGACTTCTCGGCCGCGGTCCGGTCCGCATATTCAGAAAACATCCTGTCGCCGCCAGGGTCGGTGTCGATGAATCTGACATATTACGGGAAAAGGCGGCTGTCGAAGGTGGTCGTCGGGGATTTCAACGTGCGGTTCGGGCAGGGGCTGGCGCTGTGGAGCGGGATGGCTCTTTCGGGTCTTTCCACGTCCGCATCCTTCAGCAGACGGCCCAGCGGGGTCACGCCTTCATATTCGTGGAACGGTTCGGGCGGCCACAGTGGGGTGGCGGTGGATTTTTCGGGACGCAGGCACGTGCTTTCGACTTTTGTCTCGCTGCCGGGGCTGCGGGAATGGTGCGTGGGCGGGAAGCCGCCGGACATCTCGATGCTGCTCGGGGCGAACATCTCGTTCCAGCGCCGCCGGGGGCAGTTTTCTTTCACCGGAACGCTACGGGGCGGAAGTCTAGGAACGCCGCTTAGGCCTGAGGGAGGCAAGCTGGCCGGGGATTTCCGCTGGTCGCACCGGGGTGTCGACCTGTTCGGCGAGGCTGCCTGGGACTTCAGCGGAGGCGGTCCGGGAGCGGTGGCGGGTCTGTCCGCGCGGATAGGCGACGACTGGCGGCTGTCCTCCGTGGCGAGGTTTTACCCGGAAGAGTTTGATTCTGAATATGCCGGGGGAGTGAAGGCTTGGTCAAAGGCCAGGGACGAGGCCGGTCTGGCGCTCGGGCTGGAACGGGGCGGGGCCTATCTGACGCTTGACTATGCCATGCGGCTGTCGGACTCCGGCCAGCGTCAGCTGAAAGGTGTCGTCTCCGTGCCGTTGCAGCTTTCTCCCGCCTCTGTGCTTACCGTGCGGGCTACCGAGAGGATCCGGCCCTATGAGGAACCGCTCCGTTACAGGACGGATGCCCGCTGCGATCTTGATTGGTCAAGCGCCGGATTGTCAGCCCGTTATGGTGCCGGCACGGACCCGGCCTGGAAGGCCCGGCTGCGGCTTGAAGGCATACTTTGCCGTTCTCTTTCCGGCCTTTCCTACGTTGAGGGCGGCAGGAAGACCGACCGGTTCAGCGCCTATCTGCGCGGCACCGTATTCATCGTCGACAACTGGGATGACCGTATCTATTCCTATGAGCGTGACGCCCTCGGGTCGTTCAATGTGCCGGCCTACTATGGCCGCGGCTGGAGTCTTTCGGCCGTCTGCGGCTGCAAATTCCGTTTGTCCGCGGGAGGGCTTCGCGGCCGGGACGGCAGTGGCGAAACCGCAGGAGGGCGTGGAGGTCGTCTCCGCGGCGGTGGCCGTGGTGGCGGATCCGGCGATGTCATTGCCCGCTCCGGGGGAGGGCGTGGAGGTCGTCGCGGTGGCGGTAGCCCCGGCGGCGGATCCGGCGGCGGGGATATCATTGCCCGCTCCTCGGGAGGACCTATGCACCGAGCTGTGCTGCGGGTCTATCTGCGGGCTGCCGCGGTCTCATATTCATTTATGGCAGCCCCGAAGCCTTCCACCTACGAAGTCAAACTGCAGGTCGTGCTTCAGATGTAGGAATATCCCCGTGCCGAGCGCTCCTTCGGAGTCCTGCAAGGCCGGCTTCCTGCTGCGATTCCGCTGGAGAAACAAATTTGCATTTAACAAATATTTCAGTACATTTACCCGAAAGATTGATGTTAGAGAAAATAAGTAAACGTAATGTTTACGGAATTCAGAATGATGGAATATTCTTATAAGTCTTGCGGCAATTGGTTGCGCATCGCCGCCGCCACGCTTCTTGTTATCGCCGCCGGTCTGCTGCCGGCTTCGTGTTCTTCCCGTTCCGAGCCGGAGAAAGAGGCTGAATGTCCGCCCTTTGAGTCGTTCCAGCCTGGCGACACGGTTTCCGCCGCGGCCCTGAAGGCTTACGGCGAGGATGCGTTCTTCGCCTGCTCACCGATTCCGGACTCCGTGTTCGCGGCGATGCAGGGAAAGTCCTACAAGGCAGACTGCACTGTTCCGCGCGGATCCCTGCGCTACATCCGTTGCCTCCATGCGGAC
>CAVJKE010000108.1:0-6361 GCA_963649695.1 bacterium | reverse complement strand
GCCGTGACCCTCGCGGAGTTCCGCCGCCGTTAGAAGTTACAGCGGCTACCGCTCCGGTTTCCCGTTTTTTTCATAACTTGCAGGCTGTAAATCTTGACCGGCATGAACGAAGAATCATTGATGCGTTCGCGAATCAGGAAAATCCTGATGATATGCAGCAACTACGACGCTTTCGTCCTCGAGGAGGACGGGAGGATCGAGAACCAGGTACGCAACGAGTACCGTGAACTGAATCTGAGCAACCCTCCGAAATTCATCTGGGCCAATTCGTCCGCCCAGGCCAAGGAGATCGTCGGTTCGGAGGATGGCATCGACGCCATAATCTGCATGTTCAACGAGCAGGACAAAGGCCTGTTCCCTTTCGCCAAGGAACTGAAGGAAAAAGGTCTCGGGATACCTTTCATCCTGCTCATCCACTATTCGAGGGCGGTGAGGCACAGGGTGCTGGAGTCGGACCACCCCGGCGTGGATTTCGTCTTCAGCTGGCACGGCAACGCCGACCTGATCCTTGCCATCGTGAAACTTCTCGAGGATTCCGCCAACGCGGAGAACGACATCTTCGAGGTCGGGGTGAAGGTCATACTTCTCGTCGAAGACTCTGTGCGTTATTATTCTACCTATCTTCCTGAACTCTACAAGCTTGTGCTGACCCAGAGCCGCGAGTTCCTCACCGAGGCTCTCAACGATGACCAGAAGAAATACAGGAAGCGGTCCAGGCCGAAGATATTCCTCGCCACCTGTTTTGACGAGGCGGCGGCGTATTTCGCGAAATACAAGAAGCACCTTCTCGGAGTCATCTCCGATGTCGGGATGGTGGTGCACAAAGGCGACGACCCCGCCACCGAGAAGCTGGATGCCGGCATAGACCTCGTGAAGGCCATAAGGGAATATGATCCGCTGATGCCAGTCCTGCTCCAGTCCTCGCAGGGAAGTGTGGCCGAAGTGGCGGACAGGCTCGGTGTCGGCTTTCTGAAAAAGTACTCGAGCACTCTTTTCCTTGAGCTCGGTGACTACATGAAAAAGGAGTTCGGCTTCGGTGATTTCGTGTTCAAGGATGCCTCCGGCGCTGAATGCGGCAGGGCTTCGAGCCTCTCGCAGCTTGAGAAGATAATAGATTCGATTCCGGACGCCGTCCTGATGAGCAACACATCAAGGAATATGTTCTCAAAATGGCTGTACGCCAGGGGACTGTTCAATCTCGCGGAGACTTTCCGGGCGGAACACCACACGGACGCCGGAGAGTTCAGGACTTTCCTGCTGGACAACATACACCGCTACCACAGGAGTGTCGGACAGGGTGTCATCACGGAGTTCCACAAAGAGTCTTACGAGGACTATTACTGGTTTGCCCGGATCGGAGACGGTTCGCTGGGCGGAAAGGCCAGGGGCCTCGCGTTCCTGAACCATCTTGTGCAGAAATACTCTTTGTCGGACAGGTTCGACGGACTGAGGGTCTCAATCCCGCGCACGGTCGTCCTGACCACAGACTGGTTCGACAGATTCATCCTTGACAACGGCCTGCAGTATGTCATCGACTCGGAACTCTCTGATGACGAGATACTTTCCGAGTTCGTGGCCTCCACCTTGCCGGACGAGTTGAACCAGAACCTGAAGGCGTTTCTCGCCACGGTGGACAGCCCGCTCGCCGTCAGGTCAAGTTCCAAGCTTGAAGACAGCAACTACCAGCCTTTCGCCGGAGTCTACGCCACCTACATGTGTCCTCCTGTCGAGAACAAGGACAGGATGCTCCGCGAACTCGGCAAGGCCATCAAGAGCGTGTACGCCTCCACGTTCTTCAAGGGCAGCCGAAACTACATCCAGACCAGCGGCAATCTTCTCGGCGAAGAGAAGATGGCCATTGTCATCCAGACGATCTGCGGCTCGGCGCACGGAGCCGATTTCTACCCGATGATGTCCGGTGTGGGACGTTCGCTGAACTCCTATCCGATCGGGACGGAAAAGGCCTCGGACGGAGTCCTCAATGTCGCGTTCGGACTTGGGAAGACGGTTGTGGACGGCGGCAGGACTCTGAGGCTTGACCCGCTGCTCCCTAAGAAGATTCTCCAGCTGTCAAATCCGAAGCTAGCCATGAGGGACACACAGAGCGAGATGTACACTCTTGACCTTAGTCCGGCCGCCTTCAAGATTTCAAGGAACGATGGCATCAACCTCAGACGGATTCCTGTCTGCGAGGCGCTCGGCGGTTTCGACCATCCTGAACTTGTCGCTTCCACCTACGACGCTTCGGACGACAGGATGGTGCCGGGGACAGGTGTCAGAGGAGCCAGGGTCATCTCGTTCGACGGAATATTCCAATATGACAGATTCCCTGTCGCCAAGGCTTTGTCCGAGATCATGTCGATCTGCCGGGACGAGCTGATGAGCGAAATCGAGATAGAGTTCGCCCTTGACCCGGTCAAGTCTTCCGGAGGGACTCTCGCTGACCTGAAACTGCTCCAGGTACGGCCTGTCTCCAGCGGGCCGGGGGCTCAGACATCTTCTATTGAAGAGGCTGACAGCCTTATCGCCAACAAGTTGATTTACAGCGGTAACGCTTTGGGCAACGGCTATTTCACTGAGTCAGAGATGATGGTTGTCATCCGTCCCGAGGTCTTCGACAAGATGAAGACCGGATTGATGGCCGAAGAGGTCTCCTCGGTCAACTCGAAGATGGTGGCGGACGGTTCGACCTACTTCCTCATCGGACCGGGACGCTGGGGATCCTCCATCCCTACTTTGGGGGTGCCTGTGGCCTGGACGGACATCTCGGCCGCCAGAATGGTCGTGGAGTACGGCATCGATGGATTCAGGATCGATCCCAGCCAGGGGACGCATTTCTTCCAGAACATAACATCCCTTGGAGTCGGCTACCTGTCGGTCGACCAGTATGCCGGCAAAGGAATGATTGATTTCCAGGCTCTTGACAAACTGGAATGTGTGTATGAAGGTCAGTTTGTGAAAGTGCTTAAAGTTCCTGGACTGACCGGTTTCATAGACAGGAACAAAGGAGAAGCATTGATCGGTTATTAAAATGGGAAAACGCATAATCTACCAGGTTCTGCCGCGTCTGTGGGGCGAGGGGAAATTCTCCTCCATCGATGACGCGAGTCTTGAATATTTCCGCTCGCTCGGAGTCTCGGACCTTTGGTTCACCGGAGTGATAAGGCATGCGACGACTTTCGGAGCGCCCGGCTGTCCGGCTTCCGACAAGCACATCGTCAAAGGTGACCTCGGCTCGCCGTATGCGATTGTAGATTACTACGATGTCAATCCGTATCTCGCTGACGTTCCGGCTGAAAGGATGTCGGAGTTCGAGTCTTTGTTGAGCCGAACCCACTCCCACGGTCTGAAGGTGCTGGTCGATTTCGTGCCGAACCACGTGTCAAGGGACTACGGCAAGGTCGGCCTTAGCAGGCCGGAGACCGAACCGCTCGGCGCCGCGGATGACCCGACCGTGCATTGGAGGCCGGAGAACGATTTCTACTACTATCCCGGCCAGCCGCTGACGCTTCCATTCAGCGAGCAGACCTACTACGAGAATCCGGCGAAGGCTTCAGGGAACTGTTTCTCCCCCACCCCCGGGAGGAACGACTGGTACGAGACCGTCCGTCTGAATTACTGTGACTTCCACACGGCCACCTGGGACAAGATGCTTGAGATCGTCCGTTACTGGTGCGGCAAGGGCGTGGACGGTTTCCGCTGCGACATGGTCGAGATGGTGCCGAAGGAGTTCTTCAAATGGCTCATCTCAAGGGTCAAAGAGGAGTTCCCCGGCGTTGTCTTCATCGCCGAGGTCTATCAGAAAGAACTCTATTCCAGTTACATACGTGAGGTCGGCTTCGACCTTCTCTACGACAAGTCCGGGTTCTACGACTGCGTGCGGCGGATAGTCGAGGGCAAGGGTTCCGCGAAAGAACTGACCTGGAACTGGCAGTTCCTCGGCGACCTTCAGCCGAGGATGCTTAACTTCCTCGAAAACCACGACGAGCAGAGGTTCGCCTCGGACTTCTTCGCCGGAAACGCCGGCCGCACGTTCGCGGCCCTCGGAGCGGGCATATTCCTGAACACCGCGCCATTCATGGTCTATTCCGGCGAGGAGATCGGCGAACGCGGGATGGACGCGGAGGGCTTCAGCGGCCTCGACGGGCGCACTACCATATTCGACCGCTGGAAAGTCGCCAGCATCAGCAGGTTATGTGAATATATCCACAGAGGATCCGGCCTCTCCGAGGGGGAATCACGCCTTCTCGCGAAGTGGCGGGAGTTTCTGAATATGGCGGTGTCGCTTCCTGAGGTGGTTTCCGGCAGGACTTTCGACCTTTGCTACTGCAACTATGATTCGCCGGGCTTCGACCCCGACAGGCATTTCGCCTTTCTGCGTGGCGGCGACGGCAAGGCCGTTCTGTTAGTCTGCAACTTCGCCTGCGAAGCCGCCCGCGTCACCGTCCGCATCCCACGGGAGGCCTTTGACTACCTCTCCCTCCCCCGCCCGGCGGATTCTTCCTTCACGCTTGAAGTCCCTGCCGACGACTGCGTCAGCGTCGGAATCCGATAAATCCGTTGGCAGGAAATCCATCGTCACATATCCGATGGAGTTCCGCATCAGCGGAGTCAAAAGACAGCACGAAAAAAGGCCGACCCGAATGGGCTGGCCTTTAATATTCATAAATTCCTTGCTGTCTTGGTAGTGTTTCCAGGACAGCGCGGAAAGGATTACCAGTTAAGGATCTTCTTGAAGTCGTACTCCTCAGGATTCGGAACGTAAGCCTTGGCGGCCTCGTAGTCGGCAGGAGTGATGTAGTGGCAGATGTGGCCGTAGTAGTTGCGGGCGATGCCACCCTCGATGTCGACGCGGCGAGGAGGAATCTTGCCTTCGGCGTTCTGCAGATCCTTCAGGTAGAGAGGCTGGGCGTTGCCGTTCTCGTCGACATAGACCATGCAGCCGGTCTCGCCCTTTGAGAAGAGCTCGTAGACTCCGAGAGCCAGTTCGGTGCAGTAGGACAGGTCGTAGGCGACAGGATCCTGGCAGCGGACATCGTAGCCGATCTCGACAGGACGGGTCTTAACCTTCATTCCGACCTTCTTGAACTCCTTCTCGAGGATGTCGTTGAAGAGGACGGCCTTGGAGATCTTGCCGAGTTCAGGGTGTCCGTGCTCGTCGTAGGTCATGTGCACGCCGGTGGCCTTGATGTCCTCTGGCTCAAGGTCGTGGAACACGCCTTCAGCGACTACGACTGTGCCGTACTGGATGCCGAGAAGCTTCCTCTTGATGATGGCGGAAAGGGTCAGCTTGATGATCTTGTCCACGGTGATGGTCGTCTTGTTGAACATCTCAGGGATGATGGTCATAGGGCAGTGTGTGGCCTCTCCGATGCCGAGAGCGAGGTGGCCGGCGCTGCGTCCCATCGCGGAGATGAGCAGCCAGTTGCCTGATGTGCGGGCATCCTCGTAGACGGTGCGGGCGATGTGGGCGCCTTCGTCCTTGGCGGAGTTGAATCCGAAGGTAGGAGCGTTGTGAGGCAGCGGAAGGTCGTCGTCGATGGTCTTAGGAACGTGGATGTTGTGGATCGGATAGTTCTTGGCCTCAAGGAACTTGGCGATTCTGTTGGCAGTGGAGGCCGTGTCGTCGCCACCTACGGTGACAAGCAGCTTCACGTTGTTGTCCTGGAAGAGGGCGAGATTGAAATTCTCCTCGAAATCCTTGTCGGTCGGCTTGAAACGGCTCATCTGAAGGTACGAACCGCCCCTGTTGAAGTAGGCGTCGGCCTTGAAGAAGTCGATGTCCTCGGTGCGGGCCTCCTTGCGGAAAAGTCCGGTGTAGCCTTCGTGAAGGCCGATCACCCTGTAACCGTTGGAAAGGAAAGTCTTGGCGACAGAGAACACGACAGTGTTCATTCCCGGAGCAGGACCGCCGCCACAGAGAATGATGATTGAATCTTTCATTTTAAAAATATTTGAAAATGTTGTACGTTCGCTAACTAACATTCGCAAATTTACGCCATTTTCCGCAATTTTTCGCCAATTTTCGTTAATTTTGTCTTCTTATGGAAAAGAAGGTGGAAATGGATCACGAACAGGCAAGACTCCGGGCCGAAGAACTCCGGACAACCCTCTGGGAGAACAGCCGGAAGTACTATGTCGAAAACGCTCCGACAATGAGCGATTTCGACTACGACCGCCTGATGCGCGAGCTGGAGGATCTCGAGAAAGAGTTCCCGGACCTCGTGACCCCGGACTCCCCTACCCGCAAGGTCGGAAGCGACCTCGAGACTTCCGCCGCCGGCTTCTCAGCTGAACCTGCGGCGAGAAAAGAGTTCGTCCGCCATCCCCACAAGTACCCGATGCTCTCGCTGGGCAACAC
>CAVJKE010000107.1:0-6388 GCA_963649695.1 bacterium | reverse complement strand
GTTGAAAGGAAACCTGCACGCCTACAGCGGCAGCATTGAATCTTTACGGGAGATCCAGACGCTCGGCGACTGGAGCATAGGAGTCGGAGGCGTGGTCACATTCAAGAAGGCCGGGCTGGCCGATGTGGTCAGGGAAGCGCCCCTGGACAGGCTCGTGCTTGAGACCGACGCTCCGTACCTGACCCCGGTCCCGCACAGGGGCGAACGCAACGAGAGCGCCCATATTCCTTTGATAGCGGCCAAGATAGCAGAACTGAAAGGCATAACCATAGAAGAAGTGGCCACCGCCACGACAAACAACGCTAAAACTCTTTTCGGAATATGACAGGTTCCACACTTAACGGCGACGCCAACGGAGGCAAGGGCCGTTCATCCGTACTGCTGATTTACACCGGCGGCACGATAGGAATGCGGCAGGACCCCGATGACCAGACACTCAAGCCGTTCGATTTCAGCCAGATACTCCAGGAAGTCCCGGAACTCGGGAAGTTCGCCATCAGCATCGACTCCTACACGTTCAACCCGCTCATCGACTCCTCGGACGTGGAGCCGGCCTTCTGGCAGGCTCTCGCCTCCCTGATCCAGAGCCGCTACGACTCCTACGACGGTTTCGTGGTCCTGCACGGCACCGACACGATGGCCTACTCGGCCTCCGCCCTGAGCTTCATGCTCGAGAACCTGGCCAAGCCCGTGGTGTTCACGGGAAGCCAGCTGCCGATCGGAGTCCCGCGCACGGACGGCAAGGAGAACCTCATCTCGGCCATAGAGATAGCCTCGGCCAAGGATCCGGACGGACACGCCCTCGTGCCGGAGGTCTGCATATTCTTCAATTCCAAACTGCTCCGTGGCAACCGCTGCGTCAAGGTGAGTTCGGAGGATTTCAGCGCCTTCCGCTCGCCGAACTGCCCGCCGCTCGCAGAGGCCGGCATCAACATAAAGTACAACCACGGCATCATCCGCAGGCCGGCGGAATGGGACGCTCCGCTGCGGATCAGCACCGAACTGGACACGAGGGTCTCCATCCTGAAGGTCCACCCCGGCATAACCCCGCAGGTGATGAGGTACTTCCTCTGCGGTCCTGACATAAGAGCCGCCATCATAGAGACCTACGGCTCCGGCAACGCCCCGTCGAAACAATGGTTCCTCGACATAGTCAAGGAGGCCAGCGACAGCGGGAAGGTGCTGATGAACGTCACCCAGTGCCTCTCGGGGACAGTGAATATGGACATCTACGCGACCGGCAAGGCTCTGGAGAAGGCCGGAGTGGTCGGCGGGGCCGACATAACGACCGAGAGCGCGCTCGCCAAACTGTTCTACCTTATGGGCAGGACTGACGACAACGACAGCGTGAAAGAGAGGCTCGCGCATAATCTGAAAGGAGAAATTTCAAGTTAAATTGTTGTCGTTTGAAAATTATTTAGTAAATTGCAACGGTTTTGTGGGAAGCGGAGGCTTTCCGCAGTTCCGTAGGTTAGATAACTATTTTATACATTATCAATTAAATTAAACATTCAAAAACAGTTATGAAAAAGTTTTTCATGTTTTTGGCAGTAGCAGGTGCTCTCACCCTTACTGCAAGCATCGCATCAGCCCAGGAGGCAGCAGCCGACGAGAACGCAGCCGCCGCCACCGAGCAAGTTGAGACCGCCGCTCCTCAGGTCATGAGCGCCGAGGACCTTCTCAAGGGTACAGGTGAGGACATCCCTATGCATCAGCAGATCAAGACCTACTTCATCCAGGGTGGTCCGGGCTTCATGTCCATGATTCTCCTCTGCCTTGTCATCGGTCTCGCTCTCGCCATCGAGAGAATCCTTTACCTCTCTTTCTCCAAGACCAACACCAAGAAGCTCCTCAAGAATGTCGAGGACGCTATCGCCGAGGGTGGCGTAGAGAAAGCCAAGGAAGTCTGCCGTAACACTAAGGGCCCGGTTGCCAGCATCTTCTACGATGGTCTCCTCCACTATGAGGAGGGTATCGACGTTGTCGAGAAGAGAATCACCTCTTCAGGCGGCGTGCAGATGAGCCTTATGGAGAACAACCTCTCCTGGATCGCCCTGTTCATCGCCCTTGCTCCGTCTCTCGGATTCTTGGGAACTGTAATCGGTATGGTACAGGCCTTCGACGCCATCGAGGCTGCGGGTGACATCTCCCCTAACATCGTCGCCGGAGGTATGAAGGTCGCCCTTATCACCACCGTCGGTGGTCTTATCGTCGCCATGATCCTTCAGGTCTTCTACAACTACATCCTTTCCAGAATCGACGCCCTTTCAATTGACATGGAAGAGGCTTCCATCGGACTCGTTGACGTTCTCGCAAAGAACGAAAAGAAATAGTTTTCGTAGAGACAATTTTAGAATCAGACAATAATGAATAAGGCATTCAAAATAACCGGCTGGGTATTGGGAATCCTTGGAGTGGTCTTTGCTGTCCTCGCCTTCGTTAACGGCGATTCATCAATCGACCTTCTCCTCAGGTACACCTACGTGCTGCTGATCGCCGCCGTGGTCATCTGGGTAGGACTCGCCATATTCATCACCGGCAAGAACAACCCTAAGAACCTCGTCAAGGCGGCCATCGTCGTGGTAGCCGTAGCGGTTCTGGTGTTCGCGGCCTACGCTCTCTCATCGGGAGCTCCGGCAGTCAACGTGAAGACACAGCCTTCAGCGCTGTGGCTTAAAATGACCGACACAATGCTTCTCCTGACCTACATCCTTGGTGGCGCCGCCGTGGTAGCTGTCATCTTCGGTGCCGTCAGGGACGCCATCAACAATAAATAACATTCAAGAGCTATGGCTAGAAAAACACCGGGACTGAACACACAATCGACAGCCGATATCGCGTTCCTTCTGCTCTGCTACTTCCTGATGACTTCCACTATGGACCAGCAGTCAGGTCTGCAGCGTCGTCTCCCTCCTATGCCTGACAAGAATCAGAAGACGGAAGACACGAAGGTTAACAAGCGTAACATCATCATCGTGAAGATCAACTCTTCCGACAGACTGTTTGCCGGTGACCAGCTTATGGATGTTAGCATGCTCAAGGACAAGATCAAGGAATTCATCACAAACCCTAACAATGATCCGAACCTTCCTGAAAGGGAGAACAAGAACATCGAGGGTTACGGTGAGTATCCTGTCTCCAAGGGAGTCATCTCTCTTCAGAATGACCGAGGAACAAGTTACAGGGCCTACATCGCCGTTCAGAACGAACTCGTGAAGGCCATCAACGAGGTCCGCGACGACTTCAGCAAGCAGAACTACGGAAGAGCTTACGCCTTCCTGACTGAAGACCAGCAGAAGATCGTACGTGAGGCCATCCCTCAGAACATCTCCGAAGCGGAGCCTAAGGATGTCACCAAAAAATAACAAGGAGGACTAGACAATGCCAAGTTTTAAAAGAAGTGGTAAGAAAGAGATGCCTGAACTCGGAACGAGTTCCGATATCGTGTTCATGTTCCTGTTCTTCTTCATGGTGACCTCGCAGCTCCGTTCGACGGAAGTGAAGGTCAGAGTGAGACTTCCAGAAGCTACAGAGGTCGCCAAACTTGAAAGGAAAGACCTGGCTTCGTACATCTACATCGGCTCGCCTACAGCACAGTATCAGGCGCAGTACGGTACAGAGGCCCGAATCCAGCTCAACGACTCCTTCAAGACAACGAACGACATCCGTGACTTCATCGCCGCAGAACGCGACGCCATGAGCGAGGTTGACCGCCAGTTGATGCAGGTCTCAATCAAGGCAGACGAGGACGCGCGTATGGGTATCGTGACGGACGTTAAGCAGGAGCTTAGGCGCTGCTCCGCCCTCAAGATCATGTACGCGGCCAGAAAATCTGAAAAGTAGAACATACTTAGATACCAGACAAGTGGAGATTTGCCCCCGGGCAAGTCTCCATTTGTTTTTTAGGAACTATAGTTTGTCCACCGCGAAATTTGTGTTATCTTTGTGAGATTGAACTATTAATGTTCCACTCGGAAAGAGAATAAAATGTCAAAAAGATGATAACAAGGAGTAAAGTTAAAGACCTGCTCAAGATGGCTCCGGGACAGGAGGTTCTGGCCAAGGGCTGGGTAAGGACCAAAAGAGGCAACAAGCAGATCAAGTTCATCGCTCTGAACGATGGCTCGACAGTCAACAACATCCAGGTGGTGGCCGACATGGCCTCCTTCGACGAAGCCCTTGTGGCTAAGATCACGACAGGCGCAAGCATCAGCGTGACCGGAAACCTTGTGGAGTCGGTGGGCAGCGGCCAGGCTGTCGAGATCCAGGCGAAGGAGATCGAGGTGATCGGAGAGTGCGACCCGGTCAGATACCCTCTTCAGAAGAAAGGGACTTCCCTTGAATATCTCCGCACGGTGGCTCACCTCCGTCCGAGGACAAACACCTTCGGCGCTGTACTGAGAATCCGCCACGCTATGGCCTTCGCCATCCATAAGTTCTTCAACGACAAAGGCTTCGTCTACCTCAACACCCCTCTGATCACAGAGTCGGACGCCGAGGGAGCAGGCGATATGTTCCAGGTGACTACTCTCGACCTTGAGAACGTGCCGAAGAAGGACAACGGGAAGGTTGACTTCAGCAAGGACTTCTTCGGAAAGAAGACCAGCCTCACCGTCAGCGGCCAGCTTGAGGGTGAACTTGGAGCCACGGCCGTGGGCGAGATCTACACCTTCGGACCTACCTTCAGGGCAGAGAACTCCAACACTCCGAGACACCTCGCCGAGTTCTGGATGATCGAGCCTGAGATGGCCTTCTACGACATCAACGACAACATGGCCCTCGCCGAGGAGTTCGTGAAATATCTTGTGCAGTACGCCATCGACAACTGCGCCGACGACCTCAAGTTCCTCAACGACAAGTACGACGACGGGCTTATCGAGAGACTGCACAGCGTGCTTGGAATCGAGTTCCAGAAGGTCACCTACACGGAGGCCGTGGACATCCTCGAAGAGGCCGTCAGGAACGGAGTTAAGTTCGAGTACCCTGTCCACTGGGGAACTGACTTCCAGAGCGAGCACGAGCGCTACCTCGTAGAGAAGCACTTCGGCAAGCCTGTCATCCTGATCGACTTCCCTAAGGACATCAAGGCGTTCTACATGAAGCAGAACGAGGACGGAAAGACAGTCCGCGGAATGGATGTCCTCTTCCCGAAGATCGGCGAGATCATCGGCGGATCGGAAAGGGAGGCCTCGCTCGAGAAACTTGAGAAGAGAATCGACGAACTGAATATGAGCCGCAAGAACCTTGAGTGGTACATCGACACCCGCCGCTACGGAACAGTGCCTCACAGCGGATTCGGACTCGGCTTCGAAAGGCTGCTTCTCTTCGTGACCGGAATGGCCAACATCCGCGATGTCATCCCATTCCCAAGAACCCCGAAGAACGCTGAATTCTAATAGTTTACGGATATGCTGGTGATAGGGATAGCCGGAGGTTCCGGTTCAGGAAAGACGACGGTGGTCAACGCGATCACCGAAAAGCTCAAAGAAAAGGTGGTCGTGGTGCCCCAGGACTCCTACTACAAAGATTCCAGCCACCTTCCTATGGAGGAAAGGCAGAAAATCAATTTCGACCATCCTGACTCTATCGACTTCCAGCTTCTCTGCGAACAGCTCGAGGCTCTGAAACGGGGCGAAACCGTGGAGCAGCCGGTGTACTCCTACATCACCTGCTCAAGGTCGAAGACCGAGACCGTCACCGTGGAGCCGGCCGAGGTGATCATCATCGAGGGCATCCTCGTGTTCACCTGCAAGGAGCTGCGCGACCAGATGGACATCAAGATATTCGTGGACGCCGATGACGACGACCGTCTGATGAGGGTCATGGCAAGGGACATCATCAAAAGAGGCAAGACCGTGGAGACCGTGATCGAACGCTACTCCAAGACGGTCAAGCCGATGTACCTGCAGTTCATCGAGCCGAGCAAGCGCTACGCCGACATCATCATCCCTCAGGGGGGCCACAACAAGGTCGCCATCGACATCATCACGGCGACCATCGAGAAATCCCTCAGGGAGAAGAAGAACGCCGCCAAGTAAGAGCGGAACGCAACTTTCAGGTACGGAAAGATATTCATAAAACACTATGAACAGCGACGACAGAGCGGGACTTTACATCACCATCATCTTCCATCTGGTGGTGCTGATTGTGCTGCTCGCCAGTCAGATCTCGTCAGCCCTCAAGGGTGAGAACACCTTCGTGCTGGACTTCTCGAAGCAGGAAAAGGTCGAGAAGGAGCAGGCTGAAAGGCAGATGAAAGAGGACGTGAGCGATAAACTCGACAGGATGCTGGCGGCCGCAGGCGGTGTGCCGGTGAAGAATGTGGCGGTGGACAGAGGCGGAAAAGCTCTGAGGACGACCGCAACACCGACGCCGAAGAACTCTACAA
>CAVJKE010000106.1:0-6437 GCA_963649695.1 bacterium | reverse complement strand
TGATTCCCTTGACACAGTTGAGCTTCTTATGGAGTTCGAGAGAGTGTTCGGAATCAAGATTCCTGATGAGGAGACAAGCACGATCGCCACTGTAGCTGACGCTATCGCAAAGGTAGAAGAGAAACTCGCAGGTAAGGAAGAAGCCTAATCTGTCGGTCTGAATTATTTAAGGGGATGTGTGAGCGATCACACATCCCCTTGTTTTTTGATGGCCGCGGCGGAGTTGAGATTCCGGGCCGCGGCCGGTCATATTCCTGTAATATTCCTCCTTACTGCTTAGGAGAAGCCTTCGGAATGGCGAAGGTCACTTTCAGCTTAGGCTTCCTTCCTTCAGCCGCCGGGCCGCGCAGGACGGCGTTGTAGTACCTGTCCTTGTCAAGTTCGGTGTCCGACGAGGTGGTCGTGGCTGAAGCCGAGGCGTACTGCGCCATCGAGGCGTAACTGTAGTAGTTGTTGTAGTAGCTTCCGTAGCCGTAGCTGCTGTAGCCATAGTAGCTTCCGTAGCCGCTGTAGAGCTGGTTGTAGTAAGACATGTAGGCCAGCTGCTGGTAGTACTCCGCAAGTTCCTGGGCGTCGGTGTCGGTCGTGGTCGTGGTCTCGTACCACATTATGAGGAACCAGATGTCGTAGTTGGTCAGGTCCGTGCCGTCTTCCTTGCGGATGATCTGCTGGACGTGGTGGGTGATGTCCGGGGCGTAGTTGCACAGGGACCTGTTGATGTCACCCTGGTTCTCGTCCGAGGCGCTCGCGTCGGTGAGGCCCGCGAATGTCACGGTGGTGTCGGTCGCGATCTTCACGGTCGGACTCAGGACCTTAGGGTAGCGGAACATCGTGGTGTAGTCCTCCGGAAAGTCGAACGGAAGTTCGATAGTCGCCTTCGTGATCAGCGCGGTGGCAGGGTCGCCGCCCTTGCTGATGATCTCTTTGTTGACAAGTGAGTGGATCTCGCTGGCCGGAACGACCGGCTTGATGCCGCTGCCGCCCTCGATGTAGATCTTGTCCGTCGCTTTGCCGATGAGGCCGTCGGACTCGTGGCTGTCCACATTGAACACGTATTGCGAGGCCGTGGCGCTGGCGGAGTAGAGCGAATCCAGATCCTGCATGTAGGATGGGCTGAAGTAGAACATCAGGCTCGAGTCTCTTCTTTCGCCGTCATATTCACCGCTGTAGTACAGCACCGCGTAGTTGTCGGTCCTGCTGAACGAGCTGCCGCTTGAGGTCGAGGTCGTGCGCAGGATGTCCATCTCGTACATGTTGAACCTTCCGCCGTTGCCGCTCGGGGCATCGGTGCAGAAGTAGATGCCCGGGAACTTCTTCGTGTAGGTCTCAAGGTCCTCAAGGTCTTCCTGGGTGATGTCGAGGTACTGCTTGCCGTAGTCCTCGGTGAACTCGAACACGAGCGAATCCTTGCCGTTGGCCACAGGAACGCCCTTGGTGATCCTCTTGTCGCCGTGCTTGATGTCGGCTCTGAGGAAGTAGTCGCGCGAGTTGAGCGGCTCGGTGAGGGCGTAGACGTTGACGTTCTGCAGGATGTCGGCCTGGCTCTCGTCGGCCACTGAGACGGAGTCGACCGCGGCCTTGAACTTGAACTTCTTGAAGACAGGGTTCTTGCCGAAATCCACCGTGTCAAGCACAGGCACGAGCGTGACCACGCTGCCTCTGTTGAAAAGCCCGAAAGTTTCGTCGCGGATCGCGCCGAAGTTGATTCTTCTTGATGAATATGCCGTCAGACTGTCGATCGACCTGAGCAGAACCTCGTCGAGGTCGAATTCGGCCGAGTAAAAATCATATTTCTGGTCGGTAGGAATGAAGTTGCCGCCGAGTTTCTCGTTAGTTCCGACGCAAGACGCAAGGGCCGCCGCCAGAAGAATGACTGCTGTGAGTTTTCTCATTTGCTTAACTTTCGCTTGTAATAAAGTGCCTGTGACAAAATACCTTATCTCACGTTCAAAGGGTATCGCCTATGAGAAAATCAGTCAACGTTGCCCTTTCCCTAAATCCCTCCCCTCAGGGGAGGGACTTGTTCCGTCACTGCCGTGACGGGAAACAAGGTGTTCCGCACAAGCGAAACTTAAATCATTTGCTACACTACAATTGTTGATAAAAACCGTCATATTCCTCGATGTAGCGTCCGTCATTGATTGATTCCTCGTTGAACGGAAGCGTCGGAATACCCTGGCTTTCACAGAATCCGTGGATTTCAGGAGCGACATCGCCGTCGCCGAAGATGACACCGTCGGAATACATCGCGGCGGTTTTCGCAAGATTTATGCCAGTGGGGGAGTCCAGCGGAGTGATGTCCTCCGGCTTGATTCCGCCGAACAGAATGTTGTCTTTGAAGTTCTGCGGGAAGGTCTCGCCGGCGATCTCGTTGTAGAACGATGTGACGATCTTGCTTCCGCTGAAGATCGGGTCTCCGCTGTACGCTTTCTTAAGGTAGAGAGGCACAAGGTGGGAGATCCAGCCCTGGCAGTGGACCACGTCAGGGACCCAGCGGAGTTTCTTCACGGTCTCCAGCACGCCGCGGGCGAAGAAGATGGCTCTCTGCCCGTTGTCCTCGAAGAATTTCCCGTCAGTGTCGAAAGTGAGCTGCTTGCGGCGGAAATAGTCCTCATTGTCAATGAAGTAGACCTGGATCCTGGCCGAGGAGACGGAAGCCACCTTGATGACCAGCGGCCTGTCCACGTCTCCGATGATGATGTTCATTCCGGAGAGTCGGATCACTTCGTGAAGCTGGTTCTTGCGCTCGTTGATGCAGCCGTAGCGCGGCATGAACGCCCGGATTTCTTTCTTGCGCTCCTGGATGCCTTGAGGCAGGTAACGTCCTATCTTGGAGATTCTGGTCTCCGGCAGGAACGGCATTATCTCCGAATTGACGAATAAAACTCTGTTGACGGGTCTTCCCATATTCAAAAATCTGTCTTATATCTCATTTTTAACCCCTTCCGGTAATTAAAAATCAACTACAAAGGTAAGAAATTTTTTTCATATTTCGAGATTTCACTATCTTTGAAACCAATTTGGTGTATTGTGCTATTATGGCTGCAGGAGAGAATAATTTGATGCGCCGCAGACTCGCGGGAGCCTGGCTTTCCACCGTCTTCAGCATCAGCCTTGTGCTGCTTCTCGTGGGAGTGGCCGCCATTCTGGTGGTCAACGCGAGGAGCGTCTCGGACTATTTCAAGGAGAACATGCAGATCTCGGTGCTGATGAAGCCCGAGGTCGAGGAGGCGGACGCTCTGGACTATGTCGCCTCTCTTGAGGCCCTGCCGTTCATCAAAGGCGCCGAGTTCATCTCGAGGGAACAGGGAGTCAAGGAGATGGCCGACCTGCTCGGCGAGGACTTCCTCGAAGTGTTCCAGACGGCGCCTATCCCTGTCTCTGTCGACGTGACCCTGAAGGCGGGATATGTGGAGCCGGACAGCCTCGAGGTGGTGCGGAAGCGGTTCGAGGCTTCACCTCTCGTGGACGAGGTCGTCTACCAGCAGTCCCTTGTCGAGAAGCTCAACACCAACCTCAAGAAAATCTCGGCGGTGCTGGGAATATTCATATTCCTGCTCCTTTTCATCTCTTTCGTGCTGATCAACAACACGGTGCGTCTGAACGTCTTCTCGAAGAGGTTCACCATCCACACCATGCGCCTGGTCGGAGCCACGAAGTCCTTCATCCGCGCTCCGTTCCTGGTGCAGGCGGTGTTCCAGGGCCTCTTTTCCGCTCTCCTCGCCATCGTGCTGCTTGTCGGTGCGCTCTTCATCGTGCGGAGCGAGTTCACCCAGCTCTTCGAGGTGTTCAGACTCGACCTCCTGCTCGCCGTGATGGGAGCGATGGTGCTGCTCGGAGTGGTCATCTGCGTCGTCAGCACGTTCTGCGTCGTCGGCCGCCTTGTCACTCTGTCGAAGGACGAACTCTATTGCTGATTAAAATTTTTTGAATATGCCAGAAAACACAAAGATGTCAATCACGGCCAAAGGGCTGAGGCTCCTTCTGATGGGGCTGCTCGTGATGGCCGCCGTCTTCATCCTGATGATGGGCGGAGGCACCGTCGATCCTGAGAACTTCAACTGGTCGATGTTTGATTTCCGCCGTCTTGTGGCGGCTCCGCTGGTGATCATCTGCGGCATCGTGATAATGATCGTGGCGATAATGCGCCGTCCTGCCTCCGGTGAGGACGACAAAAAATCCGAATAGGCGATGAGCTGGCTGCAAGCGCTCCTTCTCGGTCTGGTCCAGGGCCTGACCGAATTCCTTCCTGTCAGTTCCAGCGGACATCTTATGATTTTCCGCGACCTGCTGGGCGTCGACGGCGACGGGTTCATGGACTTCACCGTGACCGTGCATCTGGCCACGGTGCTCAGCACTGTCATCGTGTTCTGGAAGCCTATCGCCCGTCTTCTGGCGGGTCTGTTCAAGTTCACCTACAACGACGAGACCGACTATGTCTTCAAGATAGTCATCTCGATGGTGCCTATCGCCATCGTGGGGTTGTTGTTCAAAGACCAGGTCGAGGCTCTTTTCGGGGACAATCTCTTCACGGTCGCCGTCTGCCTTGTCATCACTGCCGTCCTGCTCTTCCTTTCGGACCAGTCGGGGCGCAGAGCCAGAACCGCCCCGGAGGAGAGGACTTCTTCCTCCGCCGCCCGTAACGGAATATCCTACTGGCAGGCTCTCGTCGTGGGCCTTAGCCAGGCCGTGGCCGTGGCTCCGGGACTTTCCAGGTCCGGCACAACGATAGCCACCGGTCTGCTTTGCGGGGTCAGGCGCGACGTGATGGCCCAGTTCTCCTTCCTTATGGTGCTTGTCCCGATCGTGGGCGAGCAGCTGCTCGACCTGCTCGAGATGTTCTCCGCGGCCGCTCCAGCCGGCGGAGGAGTCAGCGCCGTGAGCCTGGTGGTCGGATTCGCCGCCGCCTTCATCTCCGGTCTTTTCGCCTGCAAGGTGATGGTCGGCATCGTGAAGAAGGCAAGGCTCACCTGGTTCGCCCTCTACTGTCTTGTCGTAGCCCTTCTGCTGTTCATCTTCGCTTAGCCGGAACCGCCAGCCATGCCTGAAAGAACGCTTACGTATTTTGTGTCCGATGTCCACCTGGGGCTGGATGTTAACGATCCCGCCGACAGGGAGGCCCGCTTCGTCCGTTTCCTTGAGTCGATTCCCAAGGACAGGACGAAGACCCTCTATATGCTCGGTGACATCTGGGATTTCTGGTACGAGTACCACGATGTCGTCCCGAAAGGCTACGTGCGGGTCTTCGCCGCTCTTATGGACCTGATGGACGCCGGAGTGGAGGTCTGCTTCTTCCAGGGCAACCACGACATCTGGTGTTTCCACTATTTCGAGGAGATGGGCATGAAGATCCTCCAGCAGCCTTATGTCACTGAGATAGGCGGCAAGGTCTTCTGCCTCGGCCACGGAGACGGCCTAGGCCCGGGCCACAAATGGTACAAGCTGATGCGCTGGGGATTCCGCAACAAGTTCTTCCAGGGCCTTTTCAGCCTGCTCCACCCTTATCTGGCCTTCCGTTTCGGCAAAGGCTGGTCAAAGAAGAGCAGGGTGGCCAAGAGCGTTGAATATGTTTTCCGGGGCCCCGACGAGCCTTTGTACAAGTTCGCTGTGGATTTTTCTACTGGACGGCACGTGGACTATTTCATATTCGGACATTTCCACGTCAGCGAGGATCTGGCGCTCCCGACCGGGGCGCGGCTGCTGGTTCTGAAAGACTGGGTGAAGCCTCACTCGTCGAATTTTATCTCCTTCGACACGATGTCCGGATGCTTGGGCATCTCCCAGAAAATAGAGTAGTAAAGGGCGTCGAACTCGCCTCTCTGCCATTTCTCGACAAGATATTCCGTCATCCTGTCCTCTCCCTTCGGGTCGTAGTGCGACTTCAGGTCCTGCCCGAAGACTTTGGCTACGCCTTGCCAGAAGCCGGCTGAGATCCCGCTCTTGTAGTCCTTGATCACCGAGTAGCCGGACTTGCCTATCTCCCTGTCCACCAGTTTGATGAGAAGCTTGCCCTGCGAGATGGTCATGTTCTTGAGCGGCTTCTCGTAGGCGTCGAGGAGTTCTTTCTGCAGGCGGTTGACGTACTTCTCTTTCTTCCTTTTCCCGAGATTGTTGGTGGCGATGTGGCTCGCCGCCTGGCTTTCCATATCCTTGGCCAGGAGGGCGTATGGGTAGACCTTGTTGAAATTGTAGACCAGCCGGTAGTACTTCTTCAGGTCCTTCCTGCGGCCTTTGTAGCCTTTCGGGAAGATCCAGGCCGGGTCGATGGTGTCGAAGTAGCAGGTGTCGCCCTTGATGACCTTGTAGCCGAGGTAGCCTGCCCGTCCTCCTTCCCTGGTCTGGGGAGGCACGTCGCAGAACGCTCCCGCCGTAATGCAGGAGGCGCAAAGAAGAACCGCCGCGGCCGCGGCGATGTATGATGCCTTTTTGGTCATGAA
>CAVJKE010000105.1:0-6465 GCA_963649695.1 bacterium | reverse complement strand
ATAGCTCAGTTGGTAGAGCACCTGCTTTGCAAGCAGGGGGTCTAGAGTTCGAATCTCTATATCTCCACCTAAGTCGGAACAGCATCGCTGTCCCGACTTTTTTTGTGTTTCCGCACATCCATCGCTGTATCGGATTCCCCTCAGTGTCAGCCTGTTGCTTTGACAAAAAACAGGAGCGAATCTTGCGATCCGCTCCTAATGATGTTTCACAACGGAATAATCCTTATTGTGAATTGCTTCTTTTGTCCTGCAAAGTTAGTCAATTCCTATTTGTTTGCAAATTATTTTACTAAATTTGTGAAAATCGTATTATTCACGCTTATGAAAAGAGTATTGGGTCTGGATTTAGGAACCACAAGTATAGGCTGGGCGCTCGTCGAGCAAGCCGAGACCAAGGACGAGAAATCATCGATAATCAAGGCCGGAGTTCGGGTCAATCCCCTCACGACCGATGAGAAGGACAGCTTTGAGAAAGGCAAGGCAATAACCACGAATGCCGACAGAAGGCTCAAACGCGGCATGCGGCGCAACCTCCAGCGTTACAAGCTCCGCCGCGAGCATCTCATCTCGATTCTCAGGAGAGAAGGCTGGGTGAGCGAGAAGACTCTGTTCTCGGAACAGGGTGCGGCCTCGACTTACCAGACTTTCCGGCTCAGGGCGGAAGCGCCTGAGAAAGAGATCTCCCTTGAAGAGTTGTCGAAAGTTCTTCTGATGATAAACCGCAAGCGAGGCTACAAGAGCAACCGTCTCGCGGACAATGCAGAGGAGGGACATCTTGTCGACGGGATGAGCGTGGCCAGAGAACTTTATGAAGAGGGGCTGACTCCTGCGCAGTACTCCCTGCGGTTGATGGACAAGGGAGTGAGGATGATGCCTGACTACTACCGTTCCGACCTCACGGCCGAGTTCGAACGCATCTGGAAGACTCAGTCGGAGTTCTGGCCGGAAATCCTTACGGAGGATTTCAAGAAGAGCATCGAACTGGACGGCAAGAGCAATGTCACGAAGAAGTTCCTGGCGAAGTTCGGAATCTACACGGCTGACAACAAAGGTTCTGAAAAGAAGAAAACTGCCTTGCAGTGGAGAGCCGATGCACTGACGGAAAGACTTGAAAAAGAGGTGCTTGCGTATGTCGTCGCTGACATCAAGGGCGAGATCCAGGGCTCCAGCGGCTACCTCGGCGCGATCAGCGACAGGAGCAAGGAGCTTGTGTTCTCCAAGAAGACCGTAGGACAGTATCTCTACGGGCATATTCTTGAAAACCCTAATTACAGCACGAAGAACCAGGTCTTCTACCGCCAGGACTATCTTGATGAGTTCGAGCGGATCTGGGAGTGCCAGAAACAGTTCCATCCTGAACTCACGGAGGCGTTGAAGTCCGAGATCCGCGACACCGTCATCTTCTACCAGAGGCGGCTCAGGTCACAGAAGAACCTCATCAGCAAGTGCGAGTTCGAGAACAGCTGCCGGGTAGCTCCCCGCTCATCCCTGCTTTTCCAGGAGTTCAAAATCTGGACTATGGTCAACAACATCCTGATCAAGTCCAAGGACACGGGAGAATCGAGACCTTTGTCGATGGAAGAGAAGTCCAGACTTGTGGATGTCCTGATGTTGAGGGAGAAAGTCAAACCGGACGAAATCCTCAAGATGTTCACCACAAAGCCCCGCGGCTATGAACTTAACTACGGGAAAGACAAAGCCATCCAGGGCAATCTGACGATGACGGCCCTGTTCGGGAAGTTCCTGGAAATAGTGGCGGCCAGCGGCCACGGCGAGTACAGCCTTGACAAGACCTCTCCGAAGGAGGTTCGCAGAATCCTTGAGGACATATTCAAAGGACTTGGTTTCAATGCGGAAGTGCTGAAATATGATTCTTCGCTTCCGAAGGAGGAATATGAGCGGCAGCCGCTGTTCAAACTCTGGCATCTGCTGTATTCCTACGAAGGGGACAACTCCGCCACGGGGGATGAAAGTCTCGTGCGCAGGATCTCCGAAATCTGCGGGATGCCGCCTGAATATTCAAGGCTGCTCACTTCCGTCAGGTTCGTGAAGGACTATGCCTCCCTCAGCCACAATGCGATGAGGAAGATTCTCCCGCACCTCAAGGAAGGGGAGACCTATGATGTCGCCTGCAGCCTTGCGGGCTACAACCATTCTTCGTCGGTGACCAGGGAGGAAAATGAGAGCAGGGTGCTGAAAGACCGGCTTCAGGTGCTTCCTAAGGGTGCTTTGAGGAATCCTGTGGTGGAAAAAATCCTCAACCAGATGGTCAATGTCGTGAATATGGTGGGCGATGAATATGGCAGGCCGGACGAGATCCACATCGAGATGGCCAGAAGCCTGAAGCAGAACGCCGCCCAGCGTGAGAAAGCGACCCAGGACATCGGCGCGAGGACCAAACAGAACGAGGAGATCAAGAAGAAACTCCAGACCGAGTTCCATCTTTCTTATGTCAGCTCTAACGACATCCTGCGCTACAGGCTTTACGAGGAACTCCAGCCGAACGGCTACAAGACCCTGTACTCCGGAAAGTATATTCCTCGGGATATGCTGTTCAGCAAAGGCATCGACATCGAGCATATTATCCCTCAGGCCTTGATGTTCGACGATTCCTATGCCAACAAGACTCTGGAATTCTCTGACGTGAACCGTGAGAAGGGCAGTGACACCGCGGTCGACTATGTCGTCAGAAAGTATGGCGAGGAAGGGAAGAATGAATACAAGACGCTTGTGGACGACCTGCTGTACGTGCGGAACGCGATTTCCCGGAGAAAGCACGACTATCTGCTGATGACGAAATCCGAGATTCCGTCCGATTTCGTGAACAGGGACCTCACTAACACCCAGTACATAGCGAAGAAAGCCACGGAGATCCTGAATGAGTATGTCAGGACGGTGGTGCCGACCAGCGGCAAGATCACGGAACTGCTCCGCGAGCAGTGGAATCTTGTCGACGTGATGAAGGAACTCAATCTGCCGAAGTACCGCCAGGCAGGAAAGACCTACGATGTCGACCGGATGGACGGAGGGCATATTGAAAAAATCAAGGACTGGACCAAGCGTAACGACCATCGCCACCACGCTATGGATGCGATAACCATCGCCTTCACCAGACGTGAGCATATTCAGGTACTCAACACCTTGAACGCCAGGGAGGGGTCTGAAGACTATTCGCTCAAGGAGAAGATGACGGTGAGAGTCGGTGAGCATAACAAGAAGATTCTTGTGCCGCCTATGCCACTTAACGAGCTTCGTCCGGCGTTCAGAAAGGCCCTTGAGTCGACGCTCGTGTCCATAAAAGCCAAGAATAAAGTCACTTCCAAGGCCATCAACAAGATCCGCAAGGCCGGGGGCGAAGTCCAGAAAGTCGGGTCGTTGACTCCGCGCGGCCAGCTGCACAAGGAGCAGGTTTACGGCCGCCGCAAAGTTTACGAGACTTTCGAGATGCCTGTCGGGTCCAAGATGACTCCGGACAAGATTGCTCTCGTAGCCTCGAAGGTTGAGCGGTTGGCTTTGGCCAGAAGACTTGAGGAGTTCGGCGGAGATGTGAAGAAGGCTTTCACGGGGAAGAATTCCCTGGACAAGAATCCGATTTATGTGGACGCCGCCGGCTCGATAACCTTGCCGGCCAAGGTCAAGTGCGTGAGATTCAAGACGGTGTACACCATCCGGAAGGATGTCGGCCCTGGCTTGAGTCTGGACAAGGTGGTCGACGGCCGTGTGAAGAAACTGCTTCAGGAGAGGCTTGACCAGTTCGGTGGCGATCAGGCTAAGGCGTTCGCCAACCTGGACGAGAACCCTATCTGGGTGGATGAGGCCAATGGTATCAGGCTCAGGAAGGTCACAATCGCCGAGAATCTTGACCTCTGCGCCATCAGGAACAAGCGTGACAAGGACGGCAGGCTAGTCCTTGACGCTCAGGGGAATCCTGTTCCGAACGATTTCGTCAATTTGAGGAACAATCATCACGTGGCCATTTACAGAGATGCTGACGGCAACTTCCAGGAGAACATCGTGACCTTTATGGATGCTTTGCAGCGGAAGACCTCCGGAGTTCCGGTGGTCGACCGGGATTACAAAAAGGATCAGGGCTGGAGTTTTGTCTTCAGTATGAAGATCAACGAGATGTTTGTCTTCCCGAACCCTGCGACCGGCTTCGATCCGCAGGACATCGACCTTATGGATCCGGCTAATTACAAGGAGATCAGCGAGAATCTGTTCAGGGTTCAGAAACTGAGCAGTAAAGACTATTGGTTCCGCCATCATCTTGAGACTACGCTTGAGAATCCATCTGAATTAAAGGATGTAACGTGGAAGCGAATAAATAGTCTATCGAATCTGCAAGGTGTCGTCAAGGTCCGTATCGACCATCTCGGCCGCATAGTCCAAGTAGGAGAGTACTAAGATGATCAAGCGCACCCTGTATTTCGGCAATCCGGCCTATCTGTCCCTTGACAATCAGAGGCTTGTCGTCACGAAGCCTTCGGATGACGGTTCGTCCGGGGAGGAGTCCAGGCGGTTCATCGCCGTCGAGGACATCGGGGTGGTGGTTCTGGACAATCGTCAGATAACGGTCACCTCGGGATTGATGTCCGCCTTGCTGGACAACAATGTGGCGGTTGTTACCTGCAACGAGAAATGTATGCCGACAGGCCTTTTGATGCCGTTGGACGCCAACACGGTGCAGAACGAAAGATTTCGTTCGCAGCTTGATGCGTCCCTGCCGTTGAAGAAGCAGCTCTGGCAGCAGACGATCGAGTGCAAAATCCGTAACCAGGCGGCTGTCCTTGAATATGTTACCGGAGAGCCTGCCAAGAATATGCTTGTGTGGTCGGGGCAGGTTAGAAGCGGTGACGCTGACAACATAGAGGGCAGGGCCGCTGCGTTCTACTGGAAGAACATATTCCCTGATGCCTCGTCTTTCGTGCGAGGCCGCTTTGATGAGGCTCCGAACAATCTTCTGAACTATGGCTATGCGATTCTCCGTGCCGTCACCGCCCGTTCGCTTGTCGCCAGCGGGCTGCTGCCGACACTGGGCATACACCATCACAACAGGTACAATGCCTACTGCCTTGCTGACGATGTGATGGAGCCGTACCGTCCTTATGTCGACAGGCTTGTGGTCGACATTGTCCGTGAGACGGGGCTGGAAGTGGAGCTTACCCGTGAGATCAAGGCCCGGCTGTTGAGCGTGCCGGTGCTTGATGTGGTCATCTCCGGCCGGCGGAGTCCTTTGATGCTGGCTGCGAGCCAGACGACGGCCTCTCTTGCCAGATGTTTTTCCGGAGAGTCGCGTCGGTTGGTCTATCCTGAGATGTGAGGTGTCGAGGTTTAGTGAATATCGTATCATGTGGGTTCTTGTGTTCTTTGATTTGCCGACCGAGACAAAGAAGGAGCGCAAGGTCGCTGCCAAGTTCCGTAAGGATTTGTTGAGCAACGGGTTCTCGATGTTCCAGTTTTCGATTTATCTGCGTCAGTGTCCTTCGGTGGAGAATGCCGATGTGCATGTCCGTAGGGTCAAGAGTCTGTTGCCGGATTATGGCAAGGTGGGGGTGTTGTGCATAACTGACAAGCAGTTTTCAACGATGGAACTTTTTCTTGGAAGAAAAAACGCTGAGTTGCCTCACATCGAGCAGCAGCTTGAACTTTTCTGACCCGGTCCTCTGGTTGAGGCCGTCCATCGTCCGCCGCCTTCCCGCAGCAAATCCGTTCGAGACACAAGTAAACCCCGCTCGACGAGCGGGGTTTACTGAATCCTACGACCGTAGGTAAATGTTTGTTATAGAGTCACTTGCTCATATCGCACTGTTGTGACCTATGACAAAGATACAAAAAGAAAGCAATTCACAACAAGGCTCAACAAGGGGCTGGAGGATCGCATACTGTTGTGACCTATGACAAAGATACAAAAAGAAAGCAATTCACAACAACCGAGACGAAAGCCTTCGCCCCGGAGTCACTGTTGTGACCTATGACAAAGATACAAAAAGAAAGCAATTCACAACCAGATTGACCGATGGATTTTGGGCGGCCGTATGGGTGATGGACGGACGGAGTTATCCGTTTGGACATCACCCATACGGCCGCCCTCTGCAGATGATAAAATCCGTACCAGGCATTTATATGCCACGGAACACCGGCACGAAGAAAGTTAAACGCATTTGAAAGTCTTTCTCTTTGCGTCCTTTACGATAGCCGTTTCTGGCCTTCCTGCTGAGCGTAATTGATGATAGAGTTGATCCTGTCACGTTCCGTCATCATATCCTTGTCGTACTTTACAGCTTGGCCACTTCATCCAACGAGAGACCCGTGCAGGCTGCGATCATTCCCACATCAACTCCTTTAGCCTTGAAGGCCATGGCTATTTCACGCTGCGACTCCGCTTTACCTTCCGCTTTACCTTCCTTCAAGCCTTTCCGTAAACCTTTCTGTTCTCCTTCATACCTTGCGTAGTTGATGGAGTTG
>CAVJKE010000104.1:0-6654 GCA_963649695.1 bacterium | reverse complement strand
GTGTGCGAAGCACATCCCTCCCCCGAGGGGAGGGATTTAGGGAAGGGGTAACGTAAGCTGATTTTTCTTGCTGGATCCTTCGGACGTGGAATAAGGTGCTTTTGCAATATGCATTGAATTCCTTGCGAAAGTTGAGTTATGAAGCACATCAGAAATTTCTGCATCATCGCACACATAGACCACGGCAAGAGCACGCTTGCCGACAGACTTCTCGAACTGACCAAGACCTTGTCCTCCAGGGATATGGAGGCGCAGGTGCTGGACGACATGGACCTGGAGAAGGAGAAAGGCATCACGATCAAGAGCCACGCCATCCAGATGGAATATGTCTACAAAGGCGAGAAGTATGTCCTCAACCTGATCGACACTCCGGGCCACGTGGACTTCTCCTACGAGGTCTCCCGCTCCATCGCCTCCTGCGAAGGAGCCCTGCTGGTGGTCGATGCGTCCCAGGGCATCCAGGCCCAGACGATTTCCAATCTGTATCTTGCCGTGGACCACGGACTTGAGATCATCCCGGTCATGAACAAGATCGACATGGACTCGGCCCAGCCGGACGTGGTCGCCGACCAGATCGCCGACCTTCTCGGCTGTGACCCCGGCGAGATATTCAGAGTCTCCGCCCGCACGGGAGAGGGGATTCCGCCGCTGCTGGACGCGATCGTGGAGAAGATCCCCGCACCGAAGGGCGACCCCGACGCGCCGCTGCAGGCCCTCATCTTCGACTCTGTCTTCAACCCGTTCAGGGGCATCATCGCCTATTTCAAGGTGCTGAACGGCTCCATCTCCACGGGCGACAAAGTCAAGTTCGTGGCTACTGGAATGGAATATGAGGCCGAGGAGGTCGGTGTGCTGAAGATGAAACTCCAGCCGACCGGGAAGGTCAGCACCGGAGACGTGGGCTACATCATTTCTGGAATAAAGAGGGCAGTCGAGGTCAAGGTGGGCGACACCATCACCCATTCGGCCCGGCCTTGCGAGAAGGCCATCGCCGGCTTCGAGGAGGTGAAACCGATGGTCTTCGCCGGCATGTACCCCGTTCAGGCGGACAAGTTCGAGGAGTTGAGGGCGACTCTGGAGAAGTTCCAGCTCAACGACGCTTCCTTCGTCTACGAGCCGGAGTCCTCGCTGGCCCTCGGCTTCGGATTCCGCTGCGGTTTCCTCGGCCTCCTGCATCTGGAGATTGTCCAGGAAAGACTTTTCAGAGAATTCAACATGGATGTCATCACGACTGTCCCGAACGTCTCCTACAAGGTGTACACGACACAGGGCGAGGTGCTTGACGTCCACAATCCGTCCGGGCTGCCGGCCCCGACCCTCATCGACCACATCGAGGAGCCGTTCATCCGCGCCCAGATTATCTCCAAGACCGATTTCTACGGAGCGATAATGAAGCTCTGCATGGACAAGAGAGGCACTCTGGTCGGTGAGCATTACATCACTTCCGACCGCGTGGAACTGACCTACGACATGCCGCTCTCCGAAATCGTCTTCGATTTCTACGACAAACTCAAGTCGGTGTCGAAGGGTTACGCCTCGTTCGACTACCACGTCACGGAGTTCCGTCCGGCGAGGCTCGTCAAGCTTGACATCCTGCTGAACGGTGACCCGGCCGACGCTCTTTCGACCCTCATCCACGAGGACCACGCCTACGACTTCGGCCGCAAGATCTGCGTGAAACTCAAGGAACTGATCCCGCGCCAGCAGTTCGACATAGCCGTGCAGGCCGCCATCGGGGCCAAGATCATCGCCCGCGAGACGGTGCGCCAGGTCCGCAAGGATGTGACTGCCAAGTGCTACGGTGGCGATGTGACCCGTAAGCGTAAACTCCTTGAGAAACAGAAGGAAGGCAAGAAGAGGATGCGCCAGATAGGCACTGTCCAGGTGCCTCAGAGCGCCTTTATGGCCGTGCTGAAACTTGACTCGTAGTCCGGATGAGAATCGCTGTTGTCATAAGTGTGGTCGAGGGCGGCGACCGGTCCTGCGTCGAGGATTGCCAGAGGCAGTGCGAGGCTCTCGCGGCCTCTGACGGCCACGTCTTCGAGACCTTTATAAACAACGACGGGGCGGCCGGCTATCTCAAACAGGTGGAAGCCGCAGGCTTAGATGGTTTCGACGCCTTCATCTGGCTGGACTCCGACCTCAGGCTTGAGGAAGGGGCTCTTGAGTCTTTCCTTACCAACTCGATGTTCCTCCGCCACAAGGCCTTGATCGTCGGCACAGTCTCTGACGGCCAGGGAGTCCTGGTCTCCGGCGGCCGGTCTCGCCACTGGAGGCTTCTGCAGCCCGATCCGGTCATCCCTGTCCCTTGTCATCTCTACGATCTTGCGATGGTCTTCGCCCCGAAATATGCGGTCCGCAGGCTCCAGACCCCCGCGGACATATTCAATTACGGGATTTTTGAATATGGCAGCGGATCGCGTGCCGCCGCCGCGGGTGTCGCCAGGGTCATCGCTCCGGGGATTCTCGCCAGAGCCGCTTCGAAGGCCGAAGTCCCGCAGTGGAAGGACAACGCCCATCCGCTCCGTTCGAAGGCGAAGGCCTTCTGGAAGTCGACAAACCGCGATATTATCCGGATTCTGCACTCAGTTTTCAGATAATTTTGTAATTTTACACCGCGTATCGCGCCGGTACGCACTTTAAAAGCACTGAACAAATAACACAATATTCTTATGAAACATCCAAAAATAGGTATCCGTCCGACCATCGATGGCCGTCAAGGCGGTGTGCGTGAAAGTCTTGAGGAAAAAACAATGACTCTTGCGGCTAACGTCGCCGAGCTTATCTCCTCCAATCTTAGGTACAGTGACGGCGCTCCGGTGGAGTGCATCATCGCTGACGGAACTATCGGCCGTGTGGCTGAAAGTGCCGCCTGCGCCGAGAAATTCGAGCGCGCAGGTGTGGGTGGCACGATCTCCGTGACCTCCTGCTGGTGCTACGGCTCCGAGACGATGGACATGAATCCTTACTGGCCTAAGGCAGTCTGGGGCTTCAACGGCACAGAGCGTCCTGGCGCCGTCTATCTCGCCGCCGTTCTCGCCGCCCACGCCCAGAAGGGACTTCCTGCTTTCGGCATCTACGGACACGATGTCCAGGATCTTGAGGACAACTCGATCCCTGCCGATGTCGCCGAGAAGATCCTCCGTTTCGCCAAGGCCGCCGTGGCCGTGGCCGAGATGAGAGGCGAGTCCTACCTTTCCATCGGCAGCGTGACGATGGGTATCGCCGGCTCCATCGTGGACACCAATTTCTTCCAGAAGTACCTCGGAATGAGGAACGAAAGCGTCGACGAGGTCGAGATCCTCAGACGTATGGACCTTGGAATCTACGACAAGGATGAATATGCCAAGGCTATGGCCTGGGTCAAGAAGTACTGCATGCCTAACGAGGGCTGGGACAAGAACCGTCCTGAGAAGCAGAAGACCCGCGAGGAGAAAGACAAGGACTGGGAGTTCGTCGTGAAGATGACCCTCATCGTTATGGACCTCATGCACGGCAACCCTAAGCTTCTTGAAATGGGATTCAAGGAGGAGTCGTTGGGCCACAACGCCATCGCCGGAGGTTTCCAGGGCCAGCGCCAGTGGACTGACTGGATGCCGAACGGTGACTTCACCGAGACCCTCCTCAACACAAACTTCGACTGGAACGGCCGCCGCGAGCCTTCGATCCTCGCCACCGAGAACGACTCTCTCAACGGCACCGCCATGCTGCTCTCCCACCTTCTGACCAACCGTCCTCAGATCTTCTCCGACGTGAGGACCTACTGGAGTCCTGAGGCTGTCAAGAGAGTGACCGGCAAGGAACTCACCGGCAAGGCCGCCCCTGGCATCATCCACCTCATCAACTCGGGAGCCACCACTATGGACGGCTGCGGACAGAGCACCGACGCCGAGGGCAAGCCTGTTATGAAGCCGTTCTGGGAGATGACCGACGAGGACGAGAAGCGCTGCCTGGAGAACTCGCAGTGGATGCCTGCCGACAGGGACTACTTCCGCGGCGGTGGATTCAGCATCCATTTCGTCTCCAAGGGAGATTTCCCTGCGACTATGGTGAGAGTCAACATCGTGGACGGCCTCGGACCTGTCCTCCAGATCGCCGAGGGCTGGGTTGTGGACATCGACCCTGAGATCCACGCCGTGCTTGACAAGCGTACCGACCCGACCTGGCCGTCGACCTGGTTCACTCCAAGGCTCGACCCTACGAAGGACGCGTTCAAGGACGTTTACAGCGTGATGAACAACTGGGGTGCCAACCACGGAGCCATCTCCTACGGCCACATCGGAGCTGACCTCATCACTCTCGCCTCGATGCTCCGCATCCCTGTCTGCATGCATAACGTAGAGGATTCCAAGATCTTCCGTCCGGCAGCATGGAACGCGTTCGGAATGGACAAGGAGGGCGCCGACTACCGTGCCTGCGCCAACTTCGGCCCTATCTACAAGTAGTCCTTCGCTATGAAAGGCAAAGGTGAATCAATCTTAAAGGCAGGCGGAGTCAGCTACGTCCTGCCTTTTATTCTCATAACCACCTGTTTCGCTCTCTGGGGCTTCGCCAACGACATCACCAACCCGATGGTCAAGGCGTTCTCCAAGATTTTCAGGATGAGCGTGACCCAGGGTTCGCTCGTCCAGGTGGCGTTCTACGGAGGCTATTTCTGCATGGCCTTCCCGGCCGCCCTGTTCATCAGAAAGTTCTCCTACAAAGCCGGTGTGCTTGTGGGACTCGGTCTGTATGCTGTGGGCGCGCTGCTCTTCCTGCCGGCCAAGTCGGTCGGAGTCTACGGCTTCTTCCTGATAGCCTACTTCATCATGACCTGCGGCCTGTCCTTCCTTGAGACCAGCTGCAACCCGTACATCCTTTCGATGGGAACGGAGGAGACCTCCACAAGAAGGCTCAACTTCGCCCAGTGCTTCAACCCTATCGGCTCGCTGTTGGGAATGTACGTGGCGATGAACTTCATCCAGGCGAGGATAGACCCGAGAAGCACGGCCGAAAGGGCTCTGCTGGACGATTCCTCCTTCGAGGCTCTGAAGCAGGCCGACCTGAATGTCCTGACCGCCCCTTACTGGATCGTCGGTCTGGTGATTCTCGTCATGTTCGTGATGATTCTGGTGGCGAAGATGCCTAAGAACGCCGACAAGGACCACGACATGCACATCGGCCCCGTGCTGCGCAGGCTTCTCCACCGCAACCGTTATTGGGAGGGTGTGGTAGCCCAGTTCTTCTACGTGGGAGCCCAGATCATGTGCTGGACCTTCATCATCCAGTACGGCACCAGGGTCTTCATGAACGAAGGAATGGACGAGCAGTCAGCCGAGGTTCTGTCCCAGCAGTACAACATCGTGGCTATGGTGCTGTTTGTCACCTGCAGATTCCTCTGCACCTGGCTGATGAAGTATCTCAAGCCTTCCAAGCTCCTGACAATCTTTGCGATAGGCGGAATGCTGACCACGGCCGGCGTGATTTTCCTGCAGAACAGGCTCGGTCTTTACTGTCTCGTCGCCGTCAGCGGATTCATGTCCCTGATGTTCCCGACGATCTACGGTATCGCCCTCGGAGGCCTCGGCGACGACGCCAAGTTCGGAGCCGCCGGACTGATCATGGCGATTCTGGGCGGTTCGGTCCTGCCGCCTCTCCAGGCCTGGATCATCGACCAGGGCCAGGTGGGCTTCCTGCCGGGCGTGAACGCTTCGTTCGTCCTGCCGTTCATCTGCTTCATATTCGTCTGCATCTACGGAATCCGCACCACGCTCATCCATATGCCCGATGTCAAAGAGTAGTGAAGTTCCTATAAGCCGGAGATGACCTCAAGGCTGAACACGAGCGCCTGCATCGCGCCGTCGTCCAGCGTCACGAGTAGCTCCGGACATATTCCTAAGCAAGTCAGCGCGATTGTGGCCACCGAAAGGGTCATGATCGCGCTTGTCAGTGGCAGCGCTATCAGGTTGGTGAGGATGAAATATTCAGGGAAGGTGTGGAAGTAGTACCACGCGAGCGGGCCGGTGAACACCTGGCAGGAAATGGACAGCACGGCGGCGCTCCAGATTTTCCTGAACGGGTCGAAGCGGCCTCCCTTGCCGCCAGGGGACGGGTAGATTCTGTCGAGGGTGGGGAAGAGGAGGAATATTCCCGCCATCGCGAGGTAGGAGAGCTGGAAGCCGATGGAGGTGATGACGGAGGGCTTCAGAGCGAGCTGGACGGTGAGAGCCGTCAGCAGCACCCGCACCGGCTCTCTCTTCCTTCCGAGCAGTTTCGCGGTCTCGTTGAGGATGATGAAGAGCAGGGCGCGGATGATGGAAGGGGCGGCTCCTGTCATGATGGAGTAGAAGGCCGCGGCTCCCACAATCAATGAATATTTAAGGACTCTCGCCCGCCTCCCGTTGCCCAGCGGGGTCGCCAGACGGATCAGGATCAGGTAGATCACGCCGAGGTGCAGACCCGAAAGCGCGAGAAGGTGCGAGGCTCCGCTGTCTCTGAATATCCTTGTGATGTCTTTAGTGAGGTCGCTCCGGTCGCCCGTCAGCAGTGCCTTGACGAGCGGCCCTGTCGTGGGCGAGCGGTAGGGGATCGAGTCGATGGTTGTCCGCAGGTAGGTGACGGCCTTGTCGGCGGCGGTGCTGACAGGATTGCCTTCCCAGACCGTGACCCCTTCGG
>CAVJKE010000103.1:0-6685 GCA_963649695.1 bacterium | reverse complement strand
GGTCAGAGCGTAGAGGTCCGAGCAGCAATATTCAGCGCTCTCCCTGTCCGGCATCACGATGACATGCGTCCCGGAAGCCGCCACCTGCGTGACGACAAACCATTTAGCGGAAAGGAATATTCCTTTACAATAGATGTCTTTTCCGCCGGAAACCAATCTTTCCGACAATTTTCTCGAAGAAGATGAACTTATCAACAAAGGTGTCATATTCCTGTTCATAACCTGTGGAAAACCGTGTTGAAAACGATCTTTGAAAAGTTGATATCATCGCCCGGTGGACTTATCAACATTCTTTCAAAACTTTTTCAATAGGGTAACCAACAATCAGCGGCCTCTATAAATAATTGACTATCAATACTAAAATAAAGTTATCAACATATTAACGGCCAATAAAGAATCAAAAAGATTCAAATTTAAATAAATAGTATTTTTGAATTTTGCTGCGCACGGTGTTTCATCCTTCAATGTTCTTATTTCGCGGCCGGATTTTTTACTATATTTGTCCTGACGATTTAAAAAAACTTTCTGATGAGCGAATTCGACCCGCGCAGCACAAGCGCTGACAAAGATAAGGATTTGGATGGAATTATCCGCCCGCAGGGATTGGAAGATTTCACCGGACAGAAAGAGATAGTCTCGAACCTGAACATCTACGTCAAAGCCGCGAAGATGAGAGGGGAAGCCCTCGACCACGTGCTGTTCCACGGGCCTCCCGGACTGGGTAAGACGACTCTCGCGCACATCATCGCGAATGAGATGGGAGTGAACATGAAGGTGACCTCCGGCCCTGTGCTTGACAAGCCGGGCGACCTGGCCGGTCTGCTGACCTCCCTGGAGACCGGCGACGTGCTGTTCATAGATGAGATCCACCGCCTCTCTCCTGAGGTGGAGGAGTACCTGTACTCGGCGATGGAGGACTATGTGATCGACATAATGATCGACAAGGGGCCTGGAGCGAGGTCGGTGAGGATATCCCTCAATCCATTCACCCTTGTGGGCGCTACCACGAGAAGCGGTCTGCTGACCGCTCCGCTGCGTGAAAGGTTCGGAATCAACTGTGCGCTTGAATATTACGACACGGCCGACCTTATCCGCATCGTGAAGAGAAGCTCCCGCATCCTGAATGTGGCCATCGATGAGGACGCCGCCAAGGAGATAGCCTTGAGAAGCCGCGGAACTCCACGTATCGCCAACGCCCTGCTCAAGAGGGTGAGGGATTTCGCCCAGGTGATGGGAGACGGACACATCGACCTTGACATAGCCCGTTACGCCCTCGACAAGCTGAAGATAGACAAGAGGGGACTGGACTCTATAGACAACAAGATACTCAGGACCATCATTACCACTTTCAAGGGAGGGCCTGTCGGGGCCAACACCATAGCCACAGCCATCAGTGAGGACCAGGGCACTTTCGAGGAGGTGTACGAGCCGTTCCTCATCAAGGAAGGCTTCATAGTACGCACCCAGAGGGGAAGGATCGCCACCGAGATGGCCTACCATCACCTTGGTCTTGACAATGAACTTGAAAACAACAACAAACAAGATGCGACACTTTTCTGAATTCTTCATCGCGCTGGCTCTGGCGCTGATTCCTGCGAAATCCTATTGCTGCACCTCCGTGATCATTTCCGGCGGAGCGAGGGCGGACGGAAAACCGGTGATGTTCAAGCACCGCGACACCGGCCATCTTGACAACTCCATGAGATGGTTCCAAGGGGATAAATATTCATTCATAGGTCTTGTGAATTCATCCTCGGAGGGTGGGGAAGTGTGGTCAGGAGTCAATTCCGAGGGCTTCTGCCTGATGAACACCGCCACCTACGACCTCAAGAACGACGATGTGCCTGATTCGCAGATGGACAAGGAAGGAATCCTGATGTACAAGGCTTTGGGAATATGCACCTGTCTGAAGGATTTCGAGGCTCTGCTGGACTCTCTTCCAAAGCCTTTGGGAGTGGAGGCCAATTTCGGCATCATAGACGCTTCCGGCGAGGCCGCCTACTACGAGGTGGACAACAGCACCTGGAAGAAATATGTTGTGGCCGACGAACCTGGAGGCTATATGGTGGTGACCAACTTCACAAGGCGTGGCCGCCCGGAGGACCGCAAAGGTGTCGACAGGTTTGAAAAGACCTGTGGCATAATGGCTTCCATCGATGTCTCGACAGCTGACCACAAGACTCTGTTCAACAGTGTTTCCCGTACCGGGAAGCCTATAATGAGGGACATCACCTCGGCTTCTGTCGTCTTTGAAGGAGTGGCTCCGGGACAGGATCCTTCCGGCACTGTGATGTGGACCATCCTCGGTTGTCCTACCACTTCCGTGTACGTGCCTCTCAAGGTCTACGGGAGCGACCATATTCCTTCATTCATGAAGAAACTTCAGGGGGAGTCCGACTCAAGGATCTGCGCTTCCTCGCTGAGGCTGAAGGAGGCTCTGGGCTTCGAACACGGCTGTGAGGACGACTGCCGCGAGGTCGAGAAGTACGTCGATTCCCGCTATTCGCCGGATATGTCTGTCCGCCGCTATGAGCGCTTCGCGGACAAGATTTACCGCCTCTACCGGAAAATGTACGAGGCAAAATTGCCGAAAGAAGCTCATAATCTTGGCGATTAAGAGAAAAATGACTAAAATTGCAGACTATTTTCAGTTTCATTTGGAATTTTATAAATAACATATTCAGAATATGGCCGATAAATTAATCTCAAAGATTCCTGACGGTCCTTTGGCCGAGAAATGGACAAAGCGCAAGTCGGAGCTCAGGCTTGTCAATCCAAACAACAGAAGAAAGCTTGAAATCATTGTTGTCGGCACCGGTCTGGGCGGCGCATCCGCGGCTGCCACTCTTGGTGAGCAGGGCTACAATGTCAAGGTTTTCTGCATCAGTGACACACCTCGCCGCGCGCACTCTATCGCCGCGCAGGGAGGTATCAACGCCGCAAAGAACTACCAGAACGACAACGATGCTGTCTACCGTCTCTTCTACGACACAATCAAGGGTGGAGACTACCGCAGCCGCGAGGCCAACGTCTACCGTCTCGCAGAGGTCAGCGCCTCTATTATCGACCAGTGCGTCGCCCAGGGTGTTCCTTTCGCCCGTGAATATGGCGGCTACCTCGCCAACCGTTCATTCGGAGGCGTGCAGGTAAGCCGTACATTCTACGCCAGGGGACAAACCGGACAGCAGCTTCTTCTCGGAGCTTACGCCGCTCTCAACCGCCAGATCGCAGCAGGCACTGTGACAAGCTATCCTCGTCACGAGATGCTTGACCTTGTGATGATCGACGGGCAGGCTAAGGGTATCATCGCCCGCAACCTTGTGACCGGCAAACTTGAAAGGTTCGGAGCCCACGCCGTGGTCATCGCCACCGGCGGTTACGGCAACACCTACTTCCTTTCCACCAACGCCATGAACAGCAACGGTTCAGCCGCATGGCAGTGCTACAAGAAAGGAGCATATTTCGCTAATCCTTGCTTCGCTCAGATCCATCCTACCTGTATCCCTGTACACGGCGAGCAGCAGTGCAAGCTGACCCTTATGTCAGAGTCCCTGCGTAACGACGGCCGTATCTGGGTGCCTAAAAAGATGGAGGACGTGATGAAGCTCCGCAAGCACGAGATCAAGGCTTCCCAGATTCCTGAAGAGGACAGGGACTACTATCTCGAGCGCCGTTATCCTGCCTTCGGTAACCTCGTTCCACGTGACGTGGCTTCCAGGGCCGCCAAGGAGAGATGCGACGCCGGCTACGGTGTCAACGAGACAGGCCTCGCAGTGTTCCTTGACTTCTCAGAGGCTATCAAACGTCTTGGCCATCAGAGAGTTCAGGAGCGCTACGGCAACCTCTTCGACATGTACTACAAGATCAACAACGTAAGCCCTTGGGAAGAGCCTATGATGATCTACCCTGCCATCCACTACACGATGGGCGGTATCTGGGTTGACTACGATCTTCAGACAACCATCCCTGGTCTCTACGCCATCGGTGAGGCCAACTTCTCCGACCACGGTGGAAATCGTCTTGGTGCGTCCGCCCTTATGCAGGGTCTGGCCGACGGCTATTTCGTCCTGCCTATCACCATCGCTGACTACCTGTCACACAAATTCTTCGAGCCTAAGACGGATGTCAACGATCCTGCTTTCGCCGAGGCTGAGAAGAATGTCCAGGCCAGAATCGACAAACTCTTCGCCATCAAGGGTAAGCAGACAGTCGATTCCATCCACAAGAAGCTTGGAAACATCATGTGGGAGTATGTAGGTATGGCACGTTGCGAGGAAGGCCTCAAGACCGCCATCAAGAAGATCAACGAACTTAAGAAGGTGTTCTATTCAGATGTCTGCGTGCCTGGAACCCAGTTCCAGTTCAACCAGGAACTTGAGAAGGCCCTCCGCCTTGAGGACTTCTTCGAGATCGGTGAGCTGATGGCCCGTGACGCCCTTAACAGGAAAGAGTCCTGCGGCGGTCACTTCCGCATCGAGAGCCAGACAGAGGAAGGCGAGGCCAAGAGGGACGACGAGAACTACATGTACGTCGCCGCTTGGGAGTACAAGGGAGAAGGCGTTGAGCCTGAGCTTCATAAAGAGCCTCTCAAGTACGAGTTCATCGAAGTTAAAACAAGAAATTATAAAGACTAGATTCGGCTATGGATTTCAATCTTAAGATATGGCGTCAGAAGAACGCCCAGGAACAGGGTCATTTCGAGACCTATCATATTTCCGGAATTGAGGAGGACGCTTCGTTCCTTGAGATGCTTGACATCCTCAATGAGCAGCTCATCCGCGAAGGATGTGATCCGGTAGCCGTTGATAGAGGTTGCCAGAGCAGCGGTCCTGTTTCTTTCGACCACGACTGCCGCGAGGGCATCTGCGGAGCCTGCTCGCTGTTCATCGACGGCCGCGCCCACGGACCAGACGACCACGTCACCACCTGCCAGCTCTTCATGCGCCATTTCAAGGATGGAGCCACCATCACCGTGGAGCCTTTCAGAAGCGCCGCTTTCCCTATCATCAAGGATTTGGTCGTTGACCGCAGCGCTTTCGACAAGATTCTCCAGGCCGGCGGATTCATCTCTGTCAGAACCGGTTCAGCTCAGGATGCCAACAACATTCTCATCTCTCACGAGAAGGCTGAGAAGAGTATGGACGCTGCCACCTGCGTAGGTTGCGGTGCCTGCGTGGCCACCTGCAAGAACGGTTCAGCGATGCTGTTCGTAGCCGCCAGAGTCAGCTCCCTCGCCCTGCTTCCACAGGGTCGTCCAGAGGCTGCCAGAAGGGCTAAGAATATGGTCGCCAAGATGGAGGAACTTGGTTTCGGTAACTGTACGAACACCCGCGCCTGCGAGATGGAGTGTCCTAAGGGAATCTCGATCGAGCACATCGCCCGTCTAAACCGCGAGTTCCTTTCAGCGAAATTCTCTGAGTAAGAGTTTATCAATCAATATAAAAGGTCGGAAGAGCATCTGTTCTTCCGACCTTTTGTTTTGCCTCAGAATGAGGCTGCATATTCCTGAATAGGGATTTACCTCTCCGGATCTTCTTTACCAGAGGAAGTTGTTGAACGGGTAGCGTCCAGCGTGGATCTCCGCCACCATCTTGTAGATGTCTGCCCGCAACTTCTCTATGTTGGTCTTGTTGATGGCTGAGATGAAGATGCAAGGAGTCTTTTCCTGTGCTATCCAACTGTTCTTCAATTCTTCCAGCGAACGGTTCTCTTTGCCTTTTGGCGTGAGCGAGAACTCATCGTACTCTTCGTAGGTGTAAGAGTCTATCTTATTGAAAATCACATAGACAGGCTTGTTGCTCGCTCCGATTTCCTGAAGGGTTCTCTCCACGACCTCCATCTGCTCCTCGAATCCAGGGTGGGAGATGTCCACTACGTGGAGCAGTATGTCGGCTTCCCTTACCTCGTCAAGGGTGCTTTTGAAGGCCTCCACAAGCTGTGTCGGCAGTTTTCTGATGAAGCCGACGGTGTCGCTCAGCAGGAACGGCACGTTTTCTATCACGACTTTTCTGACTGTCGTGTCGAGAGTGGCGAAGAGCTTGTTCTCGGCGAAAACGTCAGATTTGGCCAGCAGATTCATCAAAGTGCTTTTACCTACGTTGGTGTAGCCTACGAGGGAAAGTCGCACCATAGAGCCTCTATTGCCCCTTTGCGTGGCCATCTGGCGGTCGACTTTCTTCAGTTGTTCCTTGAGTCTCGCTATTCTCTCCTTGACGATTCGGCGGTCGATTTCTATCTGGGTCTCACCCATACCGCCTCTGGTGCCCATTCCTCCTCTCTGTCTTTCAAGGTGGGTCCACATTCCGGCCAGTCTTGGCAGCATATAGTTGTACCTGGCCAGTTCCACCTGCATCTTGGCGTAGGAGGTTTTGGCTCTCTGGGCGAAGATCTCAAGAATCAGGCTTGTCCTGTCAATCACTGAGCTGCAATTGATTACCTTTTCGATGTTTCTTTGCTGCATTCCTGTCAGCTCATCATCGAAAATCACGTATTTTATCTCGTTCTCTTCGCAGTAGGCTGCTATCTCCTCAAGTTTTCCGCTTCTTATGTAGGTCGCTTTTTCAGGTTTGTCAAGCCTTTGCACGAACTTTCTGTCGCCTGTTGCTCCGGCTGTCTCAGCCAGGAATTCAAGTTCGTCAAGGTACTCGTTGACCTTTCTTTCGTCGTCGTTCTGTCTGATTATGCC
>CAVJKE010000102.1:0-6685 GCA_963649695.1 bacterium | reverse complement strand
CGACGGGCTCGAGCCGCTTACCGAATATGAGTGCTGCGCCTACTGCGGGGATGAAACCACTGCAGTGCGGAGCTTCACCACCGAAGCTGAAGTCCAGCTGCCGAACTCCGGATTCGAAAGCGTAAGCAATTACGAATCAAACAAATACTACTCATTCTTTGATCCTGCGTCATCCGACCCTGAGCTCCAGACCAAGTGGTGGGGGAGCGGCAACAAGGGCTCTACCACAGTCGGCTCCAGCTACGCCATCACCATGCCGGACGAGAGCGAAAAGGTGGAGGGGGACCGTTCCGTCAAGATGATGTCCCGCTATGTCGTGGTCAAATTTGCCGCCGGCAACGTGTTCTCGGGCGAATTCAGCCACACCATCGGCACCTCCGGAGGCGTGGTCAACATGGGCCGTCCGTTCACGCTCAGACCGCGCAAACTCACTCTCTGGCTCAAATACCAGTGCGGCAAAATCGAGGAGAAGACCCTTGGCGGCGTGCCTGACGGCGAGGAGGTCAAGGTCGGCGACAACGACCGCGCATCAGTCTGGGTGGCCCTCGGCGACTGGGATTACCGCAAATACGGCGGCACCGCCGACTGCCCGGTCGGCATCAACACCACCGACAAATCGACATTCTTCAATCCTGAGGGAGAGAATGTAATAGCATACGGCCGCTACATCGCGGGCGAGACGATAGGCGAGTGGACCAAGGTGGAGATACCTTTGGAATACACGTCCACCTCCCGCGTGCCTACGCACGTAATCGTATCCTGCGCGGCCAGCATGCTCGGCGACTATTTCACCGGCAGCAAGGACTCCATCCTCTGGGTGGACGACATGAAGCTGGAATACTAGTTCTTACGGCGCTTGGGGTTCTCCGGGAACCATCCCTTGCGGACCCTTTCCTTCTGCTCGAATATCTCCAGAATGCTCCAGAAGCAGGAGAATGCAAACACGCCCAGAGCCGTGGAGGCTATGTAGTCCGGAATCAGCACGGAAGCCGTCGTGGAGGCGAGCCCTGCCAGCAGGAAAACCCACCAGCAACCCGTGCCGAAATGGTATTCGGCCTTTATGACTATGGGGTGGAACATCCCTATTGAAAGGAAGGAAACTATGCCTATGATGAGACCTGTGAAGTTCATATTTCTGGATTTGGACGCCAAAAATAAGAATACTTCCCGAATCTCTCCGCCACCGCGCTGAAAAATCCCCATAAATGGTGATGCGCGGGCGGCAATTTCACAAATTCTTGCGATTGATGATGAGGGGCGGAGGGTATAATTTTGCGTTCAAATTTGAAGAATTATGAATTGCAGAACTTTGTTGGTAGTGTCCCTCGCCCTTGCAGCCGGAGTCAGCGTTTCAGCGCAGCAGAGGCTTACGATAGGCGGTTACGGCGAAGCGGTGATGACCCGCAACTTCTATTCCGACGCCTGGCAGCGCTACACTTTCCCGGATAAATATGCATCCGACAAGAGTCACGGACGCTTTGACATCCCGCATTTCGTGATCAATCTCGGCTACGATTTCGGCCACGGCTGGACCCTCGGCTCCGAGATTGAGTTTGAGCACGGCGGCACCGGAAGCTCCATCGAGCTGGAGGCCGACGAGACCGGCGAATATGAGACCGAAATCGAGATGGGCGGCGAGGCCGCCCTGGAGCAGTTCTGGCTCCAGAAGAGCTTCAGCCCCGCTTTCAATGTCCGCGCCGGTATGATAATAGTCCCGGTGGGACTCACCAACTCTCACCATCTCCCGAACGAATATTTCACCTCATACCGTCAGGAAGGCGAGAATACCGTCTTCCCCTGCACCTGGCACGAGCCGGGCGTGGAGATTCTCGGCACTGCGGGCGCGTGGTCTTATGAACTGATGTTCCTCCCCGGGCTTGACTCAGACCGCTTCGGCACAGAGAACTTCATCCAGGGCGGAGCCGGTTCCCCTTACGAATTCAACATCGCCAACAGCTATGCCGGCGCGTTCCGCCTTGACAACCGCTCCCTCAAGGGCCTCAGGCTCGGAGTCAGCGGCTACTGGGGTGCTTCGTTCAGCAACTCGCTCACCAAGAACAGCAAATATTCCGATTGCCGCGGTGACGTGCTGATCGGCTCCGTGGATTTCCGCTACGATACGCGCGACTTCATCGCCCAGGGCGTATTCGACTGGGCGCATCTCAACAATTCAGCTGAGATTACGGCGTTCAACAAGAACAATATGTCCACGGCTTCGCCTTCTCCGCACAATGCGGTGGGCTCCGATGCCATCGTGGGCAGCTTCGAGATGGGATATGACATATTCTCGCTGCTCAATCAGCGTCCTGCAGGCCGCGAGCGTCTCTACGTATTCGCGCACTACGAATACTATGACTCGATGTTCAAGGTCGCTGATGGCGTACTGGACTACACCTGGTGCGGCAAGCACCGTGTCGCCGCCGGCGTCAACTGGTACCCGATCGAGCAGATTGCCATCAAGGCCGAGTGGTCCAAGCGCTACTATGTGGCCCCGTACAATGATGAGCCGTCAGTCAGTCTCGGCATAGTCTTCAGCGGTTGGTTCAACAGATAGATAATAAATTTCTTAAAGATATGATGAACAGATTCATTTCACCTGCAGCCTTCTGCTTGGCACTGGCTGCCACCACTTTCGCCTCCTGCGAAAAATCCGCCGGAGTCGACACCTCCAAGGACGATGAACTCCAGCTTGTCAACGAGCAGTTCGTGTACGATGTGGTACTCCCTACCTACACTACGCTCGCCGACAAGTCCCTCTCCCTCTATGATGCAGTGACCGCTCTGCAGAGTTCCAAGACTGCCTCCAATGTGGACAAGGCCTGCAGCCTCTGGAAGGACGCCCGCCAGTATTGGGAGTGGAGTGAGGCCTTCCTCTTCGGAGCCGCCTCCAAGTACTATATCGACCCGCATATCGACACCTGGCCTCTTGACAAGGTTGCACTTGACAATCTCCTCGGCAGCGAGAAGATGATGGGCGACATCGAGAATGTGGTCGCAAATCTCAACAACGGACTCGTGGGCTTCCACGGCCTCGAATACATCATCTTCCGCGAGGGAGAGAACAGACCTGCCGCGCAGATTACCGACGATGAACTCAAGTACGCGGCCGCTGTGGCCAAGGACCTCGCGCTCAGCTGCGCCCGTCTCGAGGCCGCCTGGGCCGGAATGGACGAGGTCGGCGAGCGCAAGGCTGAGCTTATCGAGGAGGCCGAGATGGAGCCGGAGGATAACTTCGGCGAGCAGATGCTGCTCTGCGGTCAGGCCGGAAGTGTCTGGAAGTCAGTGACCGCCGGCAGCGAGCAGATCATCGAGGGCTGCAAGGACATCATCGATGAGGTCGGCAACTCCAAGATCGGCAAGCCTTACACCGGAGAGGATGTCAACTACATCGAGTCACCTCACTCCTGGAACTCCATCGAGGACTTCTACGACAACATCGTCAGCATCCGCAACGCCTATTTCGGCGCTCTCGGAGCGACATCCGCTCAGACATATTCAGTAAGCGCCTACCTCGCGGGGGTTGACAAGGCGGCCGACGAAGGGGTGAAATCCGCCATCGCCACCTGCCTCGAGAAGATTTCCGCTATGCCGAAACCTTTCGTCAAGAACTACAGCGACGCCAAAGTCAAAGAGGCCATCGATGCCTGCGACGACCTCAACGACGCTCTCGAAACAGCCCGTCAGGCTCTGGTGAATGAATAAAAATCTAAAGAAATGAACATTAAGACAGCATTGATCCTGTCGGTTTCTCTGTCAGCCTTCGTCGCCTGCAACGGCAACGGAGGCTCTGACGAACCGCAGCCATCCACAGAACTCAGCGATGAGTGGTACGCCGGAGGAAAACTCGGCACGGCGTTCAATTCCAGCGCCTCCGCCTACGAACAGCCGACTCCGGTCATTGAAAATTCCGGAATGATCCAGGCCTTCAAGAACGGCGAACTGCTCTTCGAGAAAGACTACAACGAGAACAAAAGCGGGGCGTTCTGCGGCCTCGGCCCTTTGATGGTACGCCGCGGCTGCCTCTACTGCCATCCTAACTACAGCCACGGCAAGCGTCAGACGGAATACCGCGCCGACAAGAACGGCAACGGCTACCTGCTCGTGATCACCGATGACACAGACACTTACCTCAGCTCGCTGACCGGAATGCCACAGACTCTCGCGGTCACGCCTTTCAAGGCCCCGCTTGATGAAAGCAAGATCAAGATCAACTGGATTGAATATGTCGACGAATGGGGCAACCAGTTCCCTGACGGTGAGTCCTACAGCCTGATCTACCCTGAGGTCGTCGTTCCGGAGGATGCGTTCTATGTGCCTCTGGAGGTCACGAAGAACGGCACGACCACCACGGTGCCATATTCAGATGCCCGCTTCAGGGTGGAATCCACCATCGGAGTCTACGGTGTCGGGCTGCTCGACGCGATCGATGACGCCGACCTCAAGGCGCAGTACGCCGCCGAGGAGGCCGCCGGAGTCCAGCTGAACCCGTCCATCTTCGCCAACGGCGAATGGGTGAGCCTCTACGGAAAGACCACGCATCCAAAGCGTTACACCTACGCCTTGAGCCGCGGCCCTCTGCAGGACGCGGCCGGAGCGAACGCCATCTGGAACATCACCAACGTGACCAGAAGCGACAGGCGCTACCACTATATGACCGCCACCTACGCCAAGGTCGCCTCGCAGGACCCTGATGTGCAGAAGGACTTCTACAAATACTTCCCGGAGCAGAACAAGACCGGCGATGTCAGCACCGACATCTACAATTACTTGATGGCCAAAGACCTGGATGTCGAGATGACGGATGATGAATATGTCGACTTCATGATCTGGCACCGCGGTCTGGCCGTGCCTGCCGCAAGGGATATGGACGATCCTGACGTGATCAAGGGAAAGGATCTTTTCACGAAGATCGGCTGCGCCTACTGCCACCGTCCGAGCTGGACGACCGGCGAGGACAACTTCACCGATCCGAACGGTTTCTTCGAGGACGGCGACCCGAGACTGCCTCGCTACCCTCACCAGACGATCTGGCCATATTCAGATATGGTCCAGCACAGGCTCTTTATGAAGAACGACATCCGTACGGGCTGGTGCAGGACGACTCCGCTCTGGGGCAGAGGCCTCAGCGAGATCGTCGCCGGCGGTGTGGACAGGCTTCACGACTGTCGCGCGAGGACGGTGACCGAAGCGATAATGTGGCACGGCTCCGCCCAGAGCGACGCCCGCAAGTCAGTCGAGGAGTTCAGAGCCTTGTCTAAATCCGAGCGTGACGCCGTCGTCAAGTTCATCAACAGCATTTAATAATATATGTGTTCCAGGCCGGAAGGTTAAAGCCTCCGGCCCGGATTTTTTACCATAAGTTCTACATCGGATGATGTCTAAACTTTTCGCAGGCAGACCGGCCGCCGCGGCCGTGCATTTTTCTCTCGTCCTGATCGTGGTCGGGGCGCTTGTGACAGCCTTTTCCGCCAAGAAAGGGCTGCTTTACGTGCGTGTGGGGGAGTCGGCCGGGACTTTCCAGCTGAAGGACGGAACATCGGAGCGGCTGCCTTTCACTGTGGAACTTTCTGATTTCGAGGTTATTTACCATCCCGGAACTGATGCCGCAGCGGATTTCCGTTCAGCCGTCCGTTTCGTGAAAGACGGCCAGACGCTCAGGGAAGGCGAGATCAGGATGAACAGAATCCTGTCCTGCAAAGGTTACCGGTTCTACCAGACGGACTATGACAGCGATGAAGGGGGAGTGTCGTTCACCGTCGGCCACGACCCGGTGGGGACAGCCGTCGTCTACTCAGGCTATGTCCTTCTGCTGCTTGGACTTCTGCTTTTTTTCTCCACGGACGGAAGGTTCAGGAAACTCTTTGAGGGGGCGATGAGATGCTCGTCGACCCTTGCGGTTGCCCTGTGTCTCGGCGCGGCTGTCCTGTCTGCCGCCCCGGCGTCCGGCAAGGCTTCTCCCAAAGTCCTGCCGAAGGAGCAGGCTGCGGAGTTCGGCAGACTCTATGTGCTGTACCACGGCCGTATCTGCCCGCTTCAGACCCTCGCCTCTGACTTCGCCTCCAAGCTCTACGGAACTTCCGGCGTGCGCGGACTGACTGACGAGCAGGTGCTTACGGGCTGGATCTTCTACGGGAGCAGCTGGAAGGATGTCCCGATGCACAATCGCAAAAAGGCCGTGGACGCTATGGACAAGGATGCCACCCTCAAGGCTTTGTACTCTGGAGAGCTGCTGAAAATATACCCTCTGCGCGACTCTGCCGGCCGGCTCGGCTGGTACTCCCAGAGCGACAGGCTGCCTGACGGGATCGCCGACGAGGAATGGCTTTTCGTCCGCAAGTCGATGGACTACATCTTCGAACTTGTGATAAACAAGGACTATGCGACCCTGGACGGATCGCTTGACAAACTGCGCCGTTTCCAGGAGACCAAGATGGGAGACGAGATGCCTGACCCGTTCAGAATCAAGGCCGAGCGGATCTACAACGCTCTGCCTCCTCTCTTCCCGTTCGCCGGAACTTTCCTGCTTGCCGGCCTTCTGGCCCTCGCCCTCGCGATGAGCCGGATAGCCAGGTCTTCCACAGCCTCGGCGGAGGCGCCTGAATTTTCACGAATATCCAAGGCCGTCTTCCTTGCCGCGGCCGTCCTCTTTTTCCTCGGCCTCACCCTTGTCCTGGGACTCCTCTGG
>CAVJKE010000101.1:0-6686 GCA_963649695.1 bacterium | reverse complement strand
CCTGAAGAACTTCGAGGAGAGGCTTCTGTCCCGCTTCAAGTGGGGTCTTTCGATCGAACTCGAGCAGCCTGACTATGAGACGAGGCTAGCCATGCTCAAGGCGAGGTGCGTCCGCGAGGGCGTGACCGTCGACGAGGATGTGCTTGAATACCTCGCCGAGAAGGTCAAGTCGAACTTCAGGGAACTTGAGGGCACGCTCATCTCGCTGATAGCCAACGCGACTCTCTGCCACGAGCCTATCACGAAGGAACTCGCCGAGAAGGTGACCTGCAAGATTGTCAGCGAGACCAAGAACGAGGTCACCATCGATGACGTGCAGGATGTGGTCTGCGAGTATTTCAACATAACCCGCGAGTCGCTGGTGTCGAAATCCCGCAAGAGGCAGATCGTCCAGGCGAGGCAGATCGCCATGTACATGAGCAGAAACCTCATTTCCGGCTGCTCTCTGTCCACTATTGGTATGGAACTTGGAGGCAAGGACCACGCCACTGTGCTGCACGCCTGCTCCACGGTTTCTGACCTGATGACGACCGACAAGTCGTTCAAGCAGTACGTCACCGACATCGAGAAGATGCTTGTGCCTGTGGCGAAGTAGTCCCGGAGCCTTATGGCCGCGGGATCTTGTTTGACAGCGCTCCGCGCCAATGTAATAAGGTTATGACTTCAGAAAAAGTACTTTCAATCTTCAAGGAGATCACCCGGATCCCGAGGGAATCCGGCCACGAGGAGCCTATGACCAGGTTCCTTGAGAAATTCGCAAAAGACAGGAATCTTGAATGCAGGACGGACGCCGTCGGCAATGTCTGCATCGTCAGGGAAGCCTCGGCTGGAAAGGAGAATGTCCCTACTATCGTCCTCCAGGGCCACCAGGACATGGTCTGCGAGAAAATCGCCGGTTCACGCCACGATTTCCTCAAGGATCCTATCGACTATGTCATCGAGGACGGATGGATGGTCGCCAAGGAGACCACCCTCGGGGCTGACGACGGCATCGGCGTCGCCACGATGCTGGCTCTTCTGGAGAGCGACCTTCCGATGGGAAAGATCGAGTGCGTGTTCACCATCTCCGAGGAGACCGGAATGGACGGGGCCTTCGGAATGCAGCCCGGCTTCTTCACCGGCAGGACTCTCATCAATCTTGACTCCGAGGATGAGGGGTGGATGTTCATCGGCTGCGCCGGGGGACTTGACACAAAGGCTGTCTTCCACTACACCCCTGAGGACCTCAGGCCCGGCTACCACATCGTCCGTCTTGAGATCAGCGGGCTTGCGGGCGGCCACAGCGGCGACGACATCAACAAAGACCGCGTCAACGCCGTCCAGGCGATGAGCCGTTTCCTCTTCTCTGAATATGCCCACGGGCTCCAGCTTCTGCTGTTCAAGGGCGGCAACAAGCCGAACGCCATCGCGAGGGAGTGCGAGGCCATCCTAGGAGTGCCTGACCCTCAGGACACTTTCGAAAGATTCAGCAAGTTCGGAGACGACCTGCGCAATGAATATCACGTCAGCGATCCTGTCATAAACATCAAGTCGGAGAACTACAGGTGCACCGAGAAACCGGTCGACAGCGACACAGCGAAGAGGCTGATCCTCGCCTTGTTCGCCTGCCCGCACGGAGTGGAGAAGATGAGCCAGGATATTCCTGACCTTGTCGAGACTTCCACGAACCTCGCTTCCGTGAGGATGAACCGCCGGGGTGAGATCGAGGTGGTGACAAGCCAGCGCAGTTCGATTGATTCCGCCAAGGAGATGATCGCTGCGAGGGTGGAGGCCAATTTCCTCCAGGCCGGCGCCGAGGTCGAGCATTATTCTTCGTACCCGGGCTGGAAACCGGATCTGGATTCCCACATCCTGAAAGTCTGCGTCGAGTCCTACCGGAAACTTTTCGGCAGAGACCCTGAGGTCAAGGCGATCCACGCCGGCCTTGAGTGCGGCCTGTTCAAGGAGAAGTTCGGCGACCTGGACATGATCTCGTTCGGCCCGACGCTCCGCAACGTCCACACTCCTGGAGAGAAGATGGACCTCAAGACACTCGATATGTTCGTCGACCACCTTGTCGACGTTATGGTAAACATTAAGTAACTGACAATGGTCAAGATAGCACCTTCAATACTTTCCGGCAACTTCCTGGATCTCGAGCCGGACATCAGAATGGTCAACGAGAACGCCGACCTCATCCACATCGATGTGATGGACGGTTCCCTTGTGCCTAACATCTCCTTCGGCTTCCCTGTGGCGGAGGCCATCGCCAAGGTGGTCACCGTCCCGATGGACGTGCATCTGATGATCATCAATCCTGACAAGTACATCAAGCGTTTCGCGGCCTGCGGGGCGAAACTCATCAGCTTCCATCTCGAGGCGGCCGACCAGGCCGGCAAGGATGCCGGCGAGATCATCGACCTGATCAAGTCCTGCGGAGCGAAGGCCGGTCTGGCCATCAATCCGGACGTGCCTGTCGAGAGGCTGTTCCCTTACATCGACAAGGTTGACTTCTTCCTTATAATGTCAGTGTTCGCCGGGTTCGGAGGCCAGAAATTCATCGAGGATTCTGTCGGAAGGATCAAGACCCTCAAGGCCGAGATGGACAGAAGGGGAGTGGTCCGCGACATAGAGGTGGACGGCGGTGTCGGAACGGCCAACGCCAGGATCCTCGCCGAGGCCGGAGCCACGATGCTGGTGGCGGGAAGTTCGGTCTTCAAGGCTGAAAACCCGGCCGAAGCCATTGCGGCACTGCGTTAACGAGAACATTTAGATAACATAACTTATCTCTTTGAAGGCGAACTGCAAACGTTCGCCTTCTTTCGTCTCTATCTCAAGGAGTCCGCTGTCGGTGACATCGACGATCCGGCCGACGAGCGCGTCGCCCGAGGAGCAGACTGCATATTCATTGAACACCCCGAAGCGGTAGAGTCTGCGGAGATATTCATTTCTCAGCCGGGCGCGTTCCGCTCCGCACAGCGCGGTTAGCCTTCTGACAAGGCAGGCGCAAAGGGAACGGAGCGAGGCTTCGAGGTCATATTCTTTGCCGGTCAGAAGCGTCATCGAGGTAGGGTTCACAAGCTGGGGAGGGAAGTCCTTCTGGTTGACGTTCAGGCCGATGCCCACTACGCTCGAGGCAACCTCGCCGCCCCTGAGGGTGTTCTCGATGAGGACTCCGCAGAGCTTTCTGTTGCGTGCGTAGATGTCGTTGGGCCATTTGACGGTGGCTGAGATTCCTTCGCCCTCAAGGTAGTCGGTCAGGCCGAGGGCCACGCAGCGGGTGAGGTCGAACTGCTCCGAGGCTTTCATCGGAGGGAAACCGCCCTCGCCGAATTTCAGGACCATGGAGAAAGTCAGGTTCAGTCCGCCTGCAGTCAGCCACGAATTTCCCCTCTGCCCGCGCCCCGCCGTCTGCGTCCAGGCGGCGATGACTGACAGATTGTCAAGCCTGTCAAGTAGCCTTATGGCCTCATTGTTAGTCGAATCGACTTCTTTTAGCCAGCGGATGTCAGCAACCTCTTTCATTGGTTCAGAATTTGTCGTATATTTGTTATTTGAAATTTATGTGCAAAATTAAAAAACATTATTGATATGATTACTCACGACCTGCGGGTTATGGCTGACGCTATGCTCGACAAGAAAGCGCAGAACGTCATCGACATCAACCTTAAGCCGCTCGGGACGGCCATCACGGATCATTTCATGATCTGCAACGCCGACTCCACTACAAATGTCAATGCGATAGCCGACAATGTGATAGCGAAAATGAGGGAAGAGGGCAGGAAGCCTCTCCGCACCCAGGGTATGGAGAACAACTTCTGGATCATCCTCGACTACGGCGACATAGTGGCCCACATCTTCCTCACAGAGTACCGCCAGTTCTACCGCCTTGAGGAACTCTGGGCGGACGCTCCTCACAAGGAGTACAAGGAAAGGCGCGTCCCTAAAACCAAAAAGACAGAGACAGAGGATGACACCGAGCAATAAACCCAAAACTCCTGACGGGAAGGATCCGAGAAGGAATGTTGTCAGAATAAGGTTCAACTTTTCGTGGTTCTACCTTCTTCTGATCCTCGGCCTAGGCTGGATGCTGTTCAACAACAGCGGGGCCAATCCCCAGAAGATTGAATGGGCCGAGGTCCAGGAGATTTTCCTCAAAGGCGACATCAAGGAGATTGATTTCGTCCGTAACGACTACAAGGGCAGCATCACCGTGCGCCCGGACAGGCTTCAGAAATATGCCGACAAGTTCGGCGGCAAGGTGCCGTCAAGCTCGCCGCATTTCTTCTTCCTTGTGTCCGACAAGTTCGACGCGGAGAAAGAGTTCGGCCAGCTGAACGCCAGCCTTCCGGAAGGTGAGAGCCAGGTCAAGGTCGTCATCGAGAACGACAGCAGGATGTGGTCCAACATCCTTGAATGGGTGCTGTTCCCTGTGCTGCTCATCGTGATGTGGATCTGGATGTTCCGCGGCTTCAACAAGTCTATGGGCGGCGGAGCAGGAGGCGGCGGAGTGTTCAATGTGGGCAAATCCACCGGCAAGCTCGCCGACAAGGAGAAGGTCAACGTCACCTTCAAGGATGTGGCCGGCCTCTACGGAGCGAAGGAAGAGGTGATGGAGATCGTCGACTTCCTCAAGAATCCTAGAAAATACACCTCACTCGGAGGTAAAATCCCTAAGGGAGCCCTTCTTGTAGGCCCTCCGGGCACCGGTAAGACCTTGCTGGCCAAGGCCGTGGCAGGGGAGGCGAACGTGCCGTTCTTCTCGATTTCCGGTTCGGATTTCGTGGAGATGTTCGTGGGTGTCGGCGCTTCCAGGGTCAGAGACCTGTTCCGCCAGGCCAAGGAGAAGGCTCCGTGCATCGTCTTCATCGACGAGATCGACGCCGTCGGACGCGCCAGAGGCAAGAACGTCGGCTTCTCCTCGAACGATGAACGCGAGAACACCCTTAACCAGCTCCTCACCGAGATGGACGGATTCGACACCAACTCCGGCGTCATCATCCTCGCGGCCACCAACAGGGCTGACATCCTTGACAAGGCGCTTCTGCGCGCCGGCCGTTTCGACAGGCAGATCCACGTCGACCTTCCTGAACTCAAGGAGAGGGAGGAGATATTCAAGGTCCACACCCGCAAACTGAAGGTCGCCAAGGATTTCGACCTCGGATTCATGGCACAGCACACTCCGGGCTTCTCCGGGGCGGACATCGCAAATGTCTGCAACGAGGCCGCTCTGACCGCTGCCAGAAGGAACAAGAAAGAGATCGACCGTCAGGATTTCCTCGACGCCGTCGACAGGATAGTCGGAGGTCTCGAGCGCAAGGGTTCGATAATGACTCCTGCCGAGAAGAGGACCACGGCCTACCACGAGGCGGGTCACGCCACCGTAGGATGGCTGCTGCCATATTCAGACCCGGTCTTCAAGGTGAGCCTTATCCCGAGAGGGGAGGCGCTCGGCCTGACCTGGTACCTGCCTGACGAGAGGAAGATCCTCTCCAAGTCCTATCTGATGGACAAGATGTGTTCCCTCATCGGAGGCCGTGTCGCCGAGGAAATCATCAACGGCGAACCTGCCACGGGCGCTCTCAACGACCTTGAAAGGCTTACCAGGATGGCCTACAACATGGTCCAGTACTATGGAATGAGCGACAAGGTCGGCGAGGTGTCCTTCTACGATTCGACGGGTTCAAGAGGCTATGACCTCACGAAGCCTTACAGCGAGAAGACCGCGGAGCTGATCGACCAGGAAGTCAAGGCTCTCGTCGCCGAGGTCCACGAAAGGACACTCAAGATCCTTACCGACCACAAGGACGGTTTCGTCAAGATGGCTCAGCTGCTTCTTGAGAAAGAGGTGATCTTCGCCGAGGACATCGAGAAGATTCTCGGCCCGAAGGTCAAGCCGGCCGAAACGGTGGAGGAAGAAACGGCTAAGGAAGAAGCGCAAACTCCCGAGGCACCTGCCGCAGCAGAGGACGGAGCCTCCCAAAACAACACTGGAAATGAATAATGTAACCGTCAGGTCAATCTCGGGCGTGGTCTTCATCCTTGCGATGTTGGCCTGCCTGATGTTCAACAAGTTCCTGTTCGCCGGAATGATCATCTTCATCATGTCAGTGATGCTCCTCGAGTTCTATCACATCACGATGGGTGACAGCTACCGGTTCTCGAAATTCCTTGCGATCCTGGCGGCCATCTTTCTTTTCGGGTTGTTGTTCGCGGTGTCGGCCTACCATATTCCGATAAGGTTTGTCGCCTTCGCGATGGTGCCGCTCTTCATCGTGATGATCAACTCCCTGTATGTCAAGGACAAGGAAGAGTACGGCAAGTTCTCGAACATCTACACAGGCCTGCTTTATGTGGCCGTGCCGATCGCTCTTTCGAACCTCATAGCCTTCGACAAGGCCGGCAACTTCAGCGGCAACCTCCTGCTCTGCTTCTTCATCATCATCTGGTGTTCGGATGTCGGAGCTTTCGCCTTCGGAATATCGCTCGGCAAGATCTTCCCTCGGAAGCTGTTCGAGTCCGTCTCTCCAAAGAAGACCTGGATAGGGTTCTTCGGCGGTCTTGTGAGTTCCGTCCTCGCGGCCTTCGTGCTGTACGAGGTCGGAATTCTGCGTTTTCCGCTTGTCCACTGCCTGATCCTCGCCGTGATAATGGCTGTCACGGGAGTCTACGGCGACCTTTACGAATCACAATGGAAAAGAGTCTAC
>CAVJKE010000100.1:4897-6698 GCA_963649695.1 bacterium | reverse complement strand
CAGTTGATAGGGGCGGCGCCGCGGTACTGAGGCAGCAGGGCGGCGTGCAGGTTGAACGTTCCGAGTTTAGGCATCGACCAGACCTCTTCCGGCAGCATCCTGAACGCCACGACGACGAACAGGTCGGCCTTCAGGGCCTTGAGCTGAGCGAGGAACTCAGGATCCTTGAGCTTGACAGGCTGGAGGACAGGGATGCCTTTCTCCACGGCGAATTTCTTGACCGCGCTCTCGTTCACCTTCTGGCCTCTGCCGCTCGGCTTGTCGGCCACGGTCACGACTCCGACCACATTGTAGCCGTTGTCAAGCAGGGCGCGGAGCGGCTCGACGGCGAACTCCGGAGTGCCCATATACACGATTTTTGTCTTCTTGAAGAAGCCGGCCACCGTGCTCTTGGCCTTTCTCCACCAATTCTTCACACTGTCCATATTTGAGATGTCTGTGTCCTGTATGGCCTTCCTGGTGAGGTACAGGCCGATGACCAGCAGCACGAATGATGCGAGGAACGCTCCCGTGACCGCGCTGACGCTTCCGTCCTTGGCCAGTTTCACGCCGGTGATGTCCACGATCCAGTAGAGGACGAAGAACAGCACCGAGACGATCGCCGACACTCCGATGCCTCCTTTCCTGATCAGGGCACCGAGAGGGGCTCCGATGAAGAACATTATGAAGCAGGCGAGCGCCTGGCCGTAGCGTCTGAGGAATTCCAGCGAGGTGAACCGCAGCAGTACCGTGTAGTCGAACGAGCCGAACTCGTAACTTTCAAGATTGGATTTCAGCTGCCTGGCGCTGTCGGCGGCCTTGCTGAGCGCGTTGGCTGTCGACCGCTCGTCCCTGAAGTTCATGTAGTCCGGGTCGCTGAATCTGGCGGTGATCCCGCCGCATCTGGCCGTGTCGAGCTGCTTGCTCTGCGTGAAGAGGTACGAGGCAGCCGTGCCTGTGAACTGCATCGACTTGACGCTGTCCCTCTTTGCCATCAGCGAATCCTTCTGCATCTTGAGCTTCTCAAGCGGCAGGGCCTTGACCTGGTCGCCGTACCTCGCGCTGTCGGACTTCTGGAAAGCGTAGTTCTCCAGAGCGATGACCATCTCCTGTCTGGTGAAGTCGATCCGCTGGAGCTGCCTGGTCGTGTCCCTGTAACTCTTCTCGTTGGTCTCCTGGTAGTTGGTGCCGTTGTACATCCTGAAGGTCAGGTAGGACTTGTCCTTTGACAGCTTCATGATCGCCGAGTCGGCCAGGGTGAGGCCCGCGCTGCCCCTGCTGTGGTGGTCGTAGAGCATCACGTCCTTCATCATGCCGGTCTTGTCGTCGCGGCTTCCGACCCTCAGGACATAGCCTTCGACACCGTCGTAGAATGTACCGGAAGGGATTTTGATCTCCTCTTTGGTCTTGCCGATGTCGTCGCGAAGGGTGAAGATCTCGTTGTAGGAGATTGGCACGAGCTTGTTGATGACGAAGAAGGTACCGACGCTGATGAAGAAGGAGGCGATCATGATCGGGGTGATCACTCTCAGCACCGACACTCCCGCCGCCTTGAGCGCCAGAAGCTCGTTGTTCTCGCCCATATTCCCGACCGTCATCATCGAGGCCAGCAGAGTCGCCAGAGGCAGCGCCATCGGCAGCACGGTGCAGCTTCCCCAGAAGAGGAACTCCGCCACGATGCCCAGGCTCAGGCCTTTACCGACCAGCTCGTCGATGTAGACCCAGAGGAACTGCATCATAAGGATGAAGATGACCACAAGAAGGATCATAAAAAATGGTCCTATGAATGAGGTCAGTATGAATCTGTCGATCTTCTTCATCC
>CAVJKE010000100.1:0-4592 GCA_963649695.1 bacterium | reverse complement strand
GCGAGAACGAATCCGCTGACCTCCTTCTGGAGGATCGTGGCGGCTTCCCTGAGCATGGCAGGGTCGATGTCCCGGCTGAACTTGACAACTTTTATACCATTGATGACCTCCGCGTTCTCGGAGATCGTCTTCGCGAACGAGGCCGCCTTTTCTTTGGCATATTCATCGATCTTCTTCTTCGCGTCGGTGTTCTCCGCGATGAGCTTGGTCACAGCCGCGGCCACGTCAGGAGCGTTGTTGAACATCGTGCGGATGCCCTTGAGGGTGTCCGTGAGGGTGTCGAGAAGGATCTCGGCGGCCTCTCCGGTCACGGCCTCTATCCTGCGCACTCCGGCGGCGATGGCTGACTCGGAGACGATCCTGAAGAAGCCGATGCGGCCGGTCGATGTGGCGTGTGTGCCGCCGCAGAGTTCGATGGAGTCACCGAACTTGACGACGCGCACGCGGTCGCCGTATTTTTCGCCGAACAGGGCGATGGCTCCCATAGCCTTCGCCTCGTCCATCGTGGCGTCTCTCTTCTCTTCAAGAGGGAAGTCGCTGCGGATCAGCTGGTTGACCCTGTGTTCAACCTTGCGCAGCTCCTCGTCGGTGACCTTGGAGAAGTGCGAGAAGTCGAAACGGAAGTAGTCCGGGCCGACGAACGAGCCTTTCTGCTCGACGTGTGTGCCGAGAAGTTCCCTGAGGGCGAAGTCGAGAAGGTGGGTCGCCGTGTGGTTCGCCGTGATCTTGAGCCTGCGCTCTGCGTCCACTTTCAGAGAGAATGTCCCGGCGCAGTCGGCAGGGATCTTCTCCGCGATGTGGATGGTGAGGTTGTTCTCCTTGACCGTGTTGAGGATACGGATCTGCTCGCCGCTCTCTGAGACGATGACTCCCGTGTCGCCTACCTGTCCGCCCATCTCAGCGTAGAACGGAGTGCGGTCGAAGACCAGCTGGAACATCGTCTTGTTCTTCTGCTTGACGGTGCGCTGCTTGAGAAGCTTGACTCCCTCAAGTTCAAGGAAGTCGTAGCCCACGAAGGCCTCTTCCTCGCCTTCGTTGAAGACGATCCAGTCGCCGAACTCGTTGGCGGTGGCGTTGCGCGCCCTGTCCTTCTGCTTCTGAAGCTCTCGTCCGAAGCCTTCCATGTCCACAGTGTAACCCTTCTCCGAAGCGATCAGTTCGGTCAGGTCGACAGGGAAGCCGTAGGTGTCGTAGAGGATGAAAGCGTCCTCGCCCGGGATGACCTTGGTGGCCGCGTTCTTGGCGATGTAGTCGTCCATCAGGCGGATGCCTCTGTCCAGGGTGCGCAGGAAGGACATCTCCTCCTCGCGGATGACGCTCTCGATGAGTTTCTGCTGGGCCTTGAGCTCAGGATAGGCCTCTCCCATGTCGGCCACGAGCTGAGGCACGAGCGAGCAGAGGAACGGTTCGTTGAATCCGAGGAAGGTGTAGCCGTAGCGTACGGCGCGGCGCAGGATCCTGCGGATGACGTAGCCGGCCTTCACGTTGGAAGGCAGCTGGCCGTCGGCGATCGAGAAGGCTATCGCCCTGATGTGGTCGGCGATGACCCTCATCGCGACCTCGGTCCTGCCGTTCTCGTGGTAGGAGTGGCCGGAGAGTTCCTCGATCTTGTGGATCATCCCGGAGAACACGTCTGTGTCGTAGTTGCTGGTCTTGCCCTGAAGCACCATGCAGAGCCTCTCGAAGCCCATTCCGGTGTCTATGTTCTTGGCAGGCAGCGGCTCCAGCGAGCCGTCCGCGTTGCGGTTGTACTGCATGAAGACAAGGTTCCAGATCTCGATGACCTGGTCGTTGTCGGTGTTGACAAGGTCTTTGCCAGGGATTTTGGCGATCTCCTCGTCCGGGCGCAGGTCGATGTGGATCTCGCTGCAAGGGCCGCAAGGGCCCGTGTCGCCCATCTCCCAGAAGTTGTCGTGCTTGTTGCCGAGGATGATGTGGTCCTCAGGCATCAGCTTCATCCAGGCCTGTCTGGCCTCCTCGTCGAGAGCCGTCCCGTCTTCGGCCGAACCCTCGAACACGGTGGCGTAGAGCTTCGTCTTGTCGATCTTGTAGACTTCCGTCAGGAGTTCCCAGGCCCAGGAGATGGCCTCGGTCTTGAAATAGTCGCCGAAGCTCCAGTTGCCGAGCATCTCGAACATCGTGTGGTGCCTTCCATCGTGGCCCACGGCTTCGAGGTCGTTGTGCTTTCCGCTGACCCTGAGGCACTTCTGCGAATCCGTCGCCCTTTTCATCTTAGGCACGGAGTTGCCCAGAAATATGTCCTTGAATTGGTTCATTCCGGCGTTGGTGAACATCAGCGTCGGGTCGTTCTTGATCACCATCGGTGCTGACGGCACCACGGTGTGTCCCTTCGAAGCGAAGAAGTCCAAAAATTGCTGTCTTATCTCTTTTGCAGTGTACATAACTGTAACTCAATTATTTCTTGAATATGTCCCCGTTTCTCCCCGAAGTTTCCTTCCAGAAAGGCACGGAATTGGCAAAATTATAACATTTTTCTATAATTATCGCAAAAAAGGGTATATTTGTGGGCTATGCGAAGGTATATTCTCAATCCTGAGACCTTATTATATGAGATAAAGGAGGTGTCCTTGAAGTCGAAAGTCTTCAAGGGGCTGCTGCTGTTCGCAGGCAGCGTGGCCATGGCCGTCCTTTATGTGTGGCTCTTCACCTCGGTGCTGGGCTTCGACCTTCCTAAGACAGTCTTCCTCAAGGCGGAGAAAGCCCGCTGGGACGCGAGGATAGACCTGATGAACACCAAACTCGACCGTTACGAGGAGAGCCTCACCGCCCTGAGGGTGCGTGACGAGGACATCTACCGTTCGGTTTTCGGTATGGACGAGATTCCGGCCGAGGTCCGCGACGCCGGGGCCGGCGGAGTGGACAAGTACGCTTTCCTGGATGGTCTTGAGGGCGACAACATGCTGAAAAACACTGCTGTCCGTCTTGACAGGCTTTCCCGCCGCACCTGCGTGCAGAGCAAGTCTTTCGACGAGGTGGCGGCAGTCTCCAAGACCGCCGGCGACATGGCTTCCTGCATCCCGGCCATCCCTCCTGTCCTGCCGGACGAGTCGAAGTACCGGCTTTCCAGCCAGTTCGGCTTCCGTTCGGATCCGTTCAACGGCAACTCCAAGATGCATTCCGGGGTTGATTTCGCGATGAAGACCGGCAATCCGGTCTATGCGACGGGCGACGGAGTCGTCGAGGAGGTGAAGTTCGAGTTCTTCGGCTACGGCAACTCAGTGGTGATCGACCACGGTTTCGGCTTCAAGACCCGCTACGCCCACCTGAACAGCGTCAACGTCATCGAGGGGATGAAGGTCAAGAGAGGGGACTGCATCGCCGAGAGCGGACATTCAGGCCGTTCCAGCGGCCCGCATCTGCACTATGAGGTGATCTACAAGGACCACCCTGTCAACCCCGCCAACTACTACGACCTGTCGATGTCCGTGAAGGACTATTCCGATATGGTCAGGATGAGGGAGAAGGAGTCAGGGATGGGCGACCGCCGCCGGGGCTTCTCGGTCGTAAGACGTTAAGGAGGGCGGAGATGAAAGTCAGGTACGAGTTCGACAAGACGCGGATGGAGTTCCGCAAAGTCACCCATTCCGTCTGGCACATTCTGGGCAAGGCGGCGAAATATTTCCTTGTGACGGCCTCTCTCGCCGTTGTCTACTACATCGTCTTCTCGCTTGTCATCAACACCGATTCCGAGAAGGAGATGAAGCAGGAGAACCAGATGTACCGCAAGATGTACCGTGACCTCGCTGAGAGGGAGCAGCTGCTCGGCGATGTCATCGAAGGCCTGCAGAGCCGGGACGACGAGATCTACCGCCGGATCTTCAACACTGACGCGCCCGACCTCGGCGGCCTCTACCCGGAAGACTTCCTTTCCGGCATAGACTCTGTCCCAGACCGTCAGATAGTTGAATATTCAAGGACGAAACTCGATTCGATGTCGAAGGCTTCCGCGAGGGTGGAGGCCAATTTCAAAAGGATAATGGAGGCCGTCTCGTCGGGGGAGACCCTGCCGCCGATGACGAACCCTATCGGGAACTTTTCCTACGCCAGGACCGGGGCTTCGGTCGGCGAGAGAATCAATCCTTTCTACAAGGTGAAGTCGTTCCACGGCGGGCTTGACCTGATCTCGCAGCAGGGAGAGCCTGTCCTGGCCTCGGCCGACGGGGTCGTCAGGGATGTTGTCCATTCCAACAAGGGACTGGGCAACGTGGTGACCCTCGAGCATCCGGACGGCTACCTGACCCGTTACGCCCATCTTGAGAACACCAGGGTGGCCAAGGGGCAGAAGGTCACGAGGGGGCAGAAGATCGGCCAGGTGGGGATGTCGGGCAACTCGTTCGCCCCTCATCTTCACTACGAGATGTTCAGGGACAGCCTGAGACTTGACCCGCTGAACTATCTCTTTTTTTCCGCCAGCCCGGACGACTATGTGAGGATGCTCTTCATGTCGGTCAACACCGGCCAGTCGATGGATTAGAAAACGCAGCGGCGGAGAACTGTAAAGATTTGACAACTGATTGAAATATAGGAATATATATGGATAAGCTTTACTACACCATCGGAGAGGTCTCCGA
>CAVJKE010000099.1:0-6748 GCA_963649695.1 bacterium | reverse complement strand
AGCGTTTATTGGCTATATTCGCGTCCACAATACAATTATATATGGCAAAACTTTGGGACAAAGGATTCAAGGAGGATGAGAAGATCGACGCCTTCACCGTCGGCAACGACCGTGAACTCGACCACGAACTCGCTCCTTACGACATACTTGGCACGATGGCCCACATAACGATGCTCGAGAGCGTCGGGCTGCTGGCCAAGGAAGACCTCGACAGGCTGCTGCCTGAGCTGAAGGCATTATATTCATCAGCCTGCAAGGGCGAGCTTTACGTCGAGGATGACGTGGAGGACATCCATTCGCAGGTCGAGCTGATGCTCACCCGCAAGCTCGGCGACGTCGGGAAGAAGGTCCACACCGGACGCTCACGCAACGACCAGGTGCTGGTGGACCTGAAACTGTACGCGAGGGCGGAGATCGAGAAGACGGTCGGCAAGGTCGAATCGCTTTTCAAGACCCTCCAGGAGGCCAGCGAGAAGTACAAGGACGTGCTGATTCCGGGCTATACCCATCTTCAGGTGGCGATGCCTTCCTCCTTCGGCCTCTGGTTCGGGGCCTACGCCGAGAGCCTCTGCGATGACCTCAGCGTGATGAAGGCCGCCTGGGACGTGGTGAACCTCAACCCGCTCGGATCGGCCGCCGGCTACGGCTCATCCGCTCCCCTTAATAGGACAATGACCACGGAACTGCTTGGTTTCGATGACCTTGACTACAACTCCGTCTATGCGCAGATGACCCGCGGCAAGATGGAACGGACAGTCGCTTTCGCATATTCATCGGTCGCCGAGACCGTCGGCAGGCTCGCGATGGACGGCTGCCTCTTCTCCAGCCAGAACTTCGGCTTCATCCATCTGCCGGACGCGCTGACCACCGGCTCCAGCATAATGCCGCACAAGAAGAATCCTGACGTGTTCGAGCTCGTCAGGGCGCACTGCAACAAGATCCAGGGCGTGCCTGGCACGATCCGCTACATCACCGGCAACCTGCCGAGCGGCTACTTCCGCGACATGCAGATCCTCAAGGAAGTGTTCTTCCCGATCTTCAAGGAGATGAACGACTGCCTCGACATTGTTGAATATGCCGTCAGAGGGATGGAGGTCGTCACGGACGTGATGGGCGACCCGAAGTACCGTCTTGCGTTCAGCGTGGAGGAGGTCAACCATCTTGTGGAGAACGGAGTGCCGTTCAGGGATGCCTACCGCCAGGTCGCCGACTCCATAAGGCAGGGCACCTTTGAATATCACGGCGAGCTTCACCACACTCACGAAGGCTCGATCGGCAACCTCTGCAACGACCGCATAGCCGCCAAGATGCGTCGCATCCTCTCCGGCTTCGGTTTCGGCAAGGTACACGCCGCCATCGACAGCCTCACCGCCCCGGCGGCAGAATAGAAACATTCTTTTTAAACCAACAATATTATGCTTGCAACAATTATCTGGGCCATCGGTCTCGTCCTTTCAATCATGGCGATCCTCGACATCTGTAAACTGAACGTGGACCTCGTCAAGAAGATCGTGGTCATCGTCATCCTGCTTCTGACCAACTGGATCGGCCTTGCCGTCTACTATCTTTACGCCAAGGACAGACTCGCCGGCTGGCTTAAGTAAGCCCCGACAGAAATTTCAAGGAACGGACGGCCGGCGGCCGCCCGTTTTTTGTCTTCCGGAGGATGCGGCGGAACATCAAGAGGAAATATCCACAAAAGATTCTGGTAAAATATTCAGGAAATGAATATTGCTGAAGATTTTTTGCTAAATTAGCCTTCTGGATGGGGTATGCCCCGCCGCACACATAACAACAAAAACACTAAAATAATGACAGACAAAAACTTGACGCTGAATCCGAATCAGCTCGTCATTTACCTGCACAAGAGGCCGGAAGACTTCCGGAGAGCCGACATCATCGATTTCATCACGAACAACGGGATCCGGATGGTGAATTTCATGTACCCGGCCGAAGACGGAAGGGTGAAGACTCTCAACTTCATCATCAACAGCCTCGAATACCTTGAGACGATCCTCACGCAGGGCGAAAGGGTGGACGGATCCAGCCTGTTTCCTTCTTTCGTCGAGCCGGGCAGCAGCGACCTCTATGTCGTGCCGCGCTTCCGCACGGCCTTCGTCGACCCGTTTGCCGAGATTCCGACCCTCTCGATGCTCTGCAGCTTCTTCGACAAGGACGGACGGCCTTTCGAGTGTGACCCTTACCGCACAGTGCAGAAGGCCGCCGAGGCTTTCCGCCAAAGCACAGGGATGACCTTCGAGGCGATGGGCGAGCTGGAGTACTACGTCATCGCCGCCGAGCAGGAACTTTTCCCGGGCATAGACCAGAGAGGCTACCACGAGTCCTCGCCTTTCGCCAAGCTCAACGACTTCAGGGCCAAGTGTATGGAATATGTCGCCAGGACCGGGGGCATCATCAAGTACGGCCACAGCGAGGTGGGCAACTTCACAAGGGACGGCAAGACCTACGAGCAGAACGAGATCGAGTTCCTGCCTTGTCCTATCGAGACAGCGGCCGACCAGATCCTGCTGGCGAAATGGGTCATCCGCAACCTGGGCTCTCAGAACGGGCTTGACGTGACCTTCGCTCCGAAGATCATCGTGGGAGAGGCCGGTTCCGGCATGCACATCCACATGAGGATGCTCAAGGACGGCCGGAACCAGATGATAAAGGACGGTAAACTGTCCGACATAGCTCTGCGGGCCATCGCCGGAATGATGGAACTTGCTCCTGCGATCACGGCCTTCGGCAACAAGAACCCGACTTCCTATTTCCGTCTCGTCCCTCATCAGGAGGCACCGACCAACATCTGCTGGGGAGACTGCAACCGGTCAGCCCTTGTGAGAGTTCCTCTGGGATGGACCAGCGGGCTGGACATGTGTGCCGAAGCCAATCCTCTCGAGACCGGAGAGGCCGTGGACGCCACCGGAAAGCAGACCGTCGAGATGCGCTCGCCTGACAGTTCGGCCGACATCTACCAGCTTATGGCAGGTCTCTGCGTGGCCTGCAGGTATGGACTGGAGATGGACGAGGCCACAGCCATCGCCGAAGCCAAGGAGAAATATGTCGGAATGGACATCCACAAGGGCGGAGAGGAAGCCCTCGCTGAGCTTGCCGCTCTGCCGGCCTGCTGTGAGGAATCCGCCGACTGCCTGGAGAAGGCCAGAGAAGTGTTTGAAAAGCACGACGTCTTCCCGAAGCGGATGGTGGACGGCATCATCAAGGCCCTGAAGGCCTTCTGCGACCGGGGTCTTCTCGCCGGAGCGATGTCCGACCCGGCCAAGGTCAAAGAGCTGGTGGACAAGTACTTCTACTGCGGATAATGAAAAGCCCGGGCCTTCAGCCCGGGCTTTTCATTAACTTAACTTTCGCTTGTAAATATGCCTATGGCAAAACATATTCATAAATTCCTCGGAGCTACTTCACGCGGAGCTTTTTGCCAAGGCGGAGGATGGTGGTCTCGGAGATGCCGTTCAGACGGCACAGAGCCTTGACGGAAGTATGGTATCTGACGGCGAGGGCGCCGAGAGTGTCTCCCTGACGGATCGTGTGGTACTGGACCGCGGCAGCGGCGGCGGCCTTTTTCGCCTCCTCAGCCTTCTTCTCGGCCTCGGCCTTGTCGGCGGCGTCGCCCTCGAGGATGTCTATCTCTTCCTGCTCGCTTTCAGGAACATATTTACTGCTGGCGCTCAAGTATTTTTTCTTCAGGACGAACAGCCTGTGCCTCAGAACTCCGGAAGAGAAATCGATCAGCCACTCCGGGTCGAAAGCATAGCCCTTGTAGCGGGTCTCGAAGTGCAGGTGAGGTCCTGTCGAACGTCCTGTCGAACCGCCCAGGCCGATGACCGTGCCGGCGCTCACCCATTGGTCATCCTCGACAAGAATCTTGGAAAGATGGCCGTAGAAAGTCTCCAGTCCGTTGTCGTGACGGAGGACAACCAGGTTGCCGTAGGCCTTGTACCTCTTCGAGATACGCACCTTGCCGTCAAAAGCGGCATAAACCGGCGTGCCTGTGTTCAAAGGCAGGTCGACACCCTGGTGCCTGCGGCGGTGCCTGTAGCCGAATTTTGAATATACCTGCGTCTGGTTAGGGCATTTGTACCCGCTGAGCGTGTCCACGATCCAAAGGGCAATCTCATCCGGAAGTTCCTCCAGGGAGACGTGGTAAGGATCAGGATAATCGTGGGTCCAATATTCATTGAGAATCTGGTTGTCACGCACATATGTAGAATCCTTGAAATACTTCCAGGTGTAGTCTGAAAGCAGGAGGATCTTGATGTGCGGATCCGCCGTGTCAAGGGTGTCCAGAGCGGTGGCGGCGTTCAGGTCCATGGACTTGACCTGTTCTCTCGAAAGGCGGGGGATCAGCGCCTCGGCTTGTTTTTTTGTCTTTATCGTCGTGTCCTGGAGCCTTGTCGACTCCTGAGCGGAAACCTGGCCCTGCAACAATGCGAGCGCGGCCGCAAGGACACCTGCCAAAATTCTTTTATGGTATTTCATCCGGTAACCTTAAAGTTTAGCGCCGAACTTCTCGATGAGAAGGCGCTTGGTCTCACTTACTTTTTCTTCCAGAAGAGCGTCCGAGGTCGCCTCGCAGATGAACCTTAGGTAAGGTTCGGTGTTGGAAGGGCGGACATTGAGCCACCACTGCGGGAACTCTACCCTGTAGCCGTCGAAATCCATCTCGGCCGTAGGCTTCTCCTGGGACGTGAACAGTTCCTTCACCGCGTCCATAGCGCCTTTCTTGTCGTCGACACGGAAATTGATCTCGCCGGAATTCTTGTAGCGGGTGATCCTGCCGATCAGTTCGTGTAGAGAGACCCCGTTTTTCTTCATCGAGGCCACAACCCTGAGGATCAGCATCGAGGCGAGAAGGCCGCTGTCTGAATAGAAGAAGTCACGGAAATAGTAATGGCCGGCGAGTTCGCCGCCCCAGACGCCGTCCAGTTCACGGAGTTTTCTGGCCGCGAAAGCCCTGCCGACCCTCCAGGTCACGACCTGGCAGCCCATCTTCGAGAGGTACTCCCCTACCGCCTTGGAACTGCGGATGTCCTGGAGGACTATGCCGGTCTCGTGTCTTTCATCCACAAAATAATGGCCGAGAACGGCGATCATCAGGTCCGGAGAGACGAACTCGCCCTCGTTGTCGATGAACATCGCCCGGTCAGCGTCACCGTCATAGATGACACCGACATCGGCCCCGGTCTTCCGGACAAGGGCCTTCAAAGGCTCGACATTCTTTGGAATCAAAGGGTTAGGTTCGTGGTTCGGGAAGGTGCCGTCCATCTCCTCGAAGATGTAGTCAGGCCCGTCGCCGAAGATGTCGCGGGCGAAGAGGCTGGACATTCCGTTGGAAAGGTCGAAGGCGATCTTGATGCCGGAATAGTCGCCCTTGAATCTCAGCAGGAAGTCAAGGTAGTCCTTGCGGATGTCCTTGACGAAGACCTGACCCTTCCTGCCGGCGGCAGGAGTCGGTCTGCCCTCTCCGATCCATTTCTCGATCTGACCGAGTCCTGAATCATAACCCACAGGGAGGGCGTTCTCCCTGGAGACCTTCATTCCGTTGTACTCTTTAGGATTGTGCGAGGCTGTGATCTGCACCGAAGCCTTGAATCCGTAGTTTGCCGTGCCGAAATAGACCAGCGGTGTGGTGCTGAGGCCGATGTCGTAGACGTCGGCTCCGGCGTCGGTTATGCCTTCGACAAGGCTGTCGTGGATCTCCGGCGAGGAGACCCTGCAGTCACGTCCTACCAGAACCTTGTCTGCGCCAAGAAGTTCCGGGATGAAATAACCGATCTTGTAGACGGTGTCCTTTTCGAAATCGACATTGTAGACACCACGTATGTCGTACGCATGAAACGCTCCCATAAATAACGGTTTATTATTTAAGTTTCGTCGCGTACCTTGCAAAAACCTTTCCTTTGGCGATATTGTTAAGCTTTTTGGAAATGATTTTCTTCCTTATCGGAGCGACATGGTCGATGAACATATCCCCGTCAAGATGGGACATCTCGTGCTGCACCATTCTGCAGGCGAACTTGTCAAAAGTCTCCGTAACTTTCTCGAAATCACCGTTGTAGTACTCCACCGTCATGCTCTGTGGCCTGACGACATCGCAGTAGATTCCCGGAATGCTGAGACAGCCTTCCGAATATTCACACTTCTTCTCGCTCTCCTCGATGATGACCGGGTTGATCATCACCCTCTTGAAGTTTTCGAGATAGGGATAGACATCGGTCATCCCGGTGCCGTCAACGATAAGCACACGCACGCTCTCCCCCACCTGAGGGGCCGCGAGACCGCAGCCCTCTGCGTTCGCCAGGGTCTCGGTCATGTCAGCGACGAGTTTCGAGAGTTTCTCTTTTTCTGAAAGATCGGCCGGAGCGGCCTTCCGCCGGAGCACCTCCGAACCATATACATAAATTGGAAGTATCATGATCTGTACTTTTTTTCTCCAGCTCACGCACGGAGCGCGGGCCGGACTATTTTCTGTTGTTTCTGTCCAAATAACTCTGCAGGATTATGGCGGCGCTGATCTTGTCCACGGAGGTCTTGTCCCGGCGGTCTTTCGCCTTCATTCCCCCTTCGATCATAGCCCTGTGCGCCAGCACCGAGGTGAACCGCTCGTCCTCAAGCGTGACCGGGATGTCCGGGAAGGCCTTGGCGAGGTTCTTCAGGAAGACATCCACGTCCGCGGCGGCCTCGGAAGGTTTGTTGTCCATGTTCATCGGATAGCCGACCACAAAGC
>CAVJKE010000098.1:0-6812 GCA_963649695.1 bacterium | reverse complement strand
GACGGAGCAAGTCCCTCCCCCGAGGGGAGGGATTTAGGGAGAGGGTAACGTAAAATGATTTTTCACGGGCAATGCTCTCCGAACGTGGGATAAGGTATTTTATCACAGGCATTTTTGCCACTTGCGAAAGTTGAGTTATGTAAAACAATCCCGGGACACTGTGCTGTGTTCCGGGATTGTCTTGTCTTCTTGCTGACGGTGGAGTCCGGCTACGACTCGGCCGCGGCGGCGAGGGCTGCGGCCAGGTCGATGAAGGCCTGGCTGTCCGGGCGGGTTGAAAGGGCGGCCGGCTCGCCGGCGTCGCCGCATTCCCGGATGGACTGCACGATCGGAATCTGACCGAGGAGCGGAATCCCGTACTTCTCGGCCATCCGTCTGCCGCCGTCTTTTCCGAATATGTAGTACTTGTTCTCAGGAAGTTCGGCCGGAGTGAACCAGGCCATGTTCTCCACAAGGCCGTAAATCCGGCGGTTTATGCTCTTGTTACGGAACATATTCACACCCTTCTCCACATCCGAGAGGGCGACAGGCTGAGGGGTGGTGACGATCAGCGCACCTTCCATAGGGATGTCGTTCACAAGGGAGATGTGGATGTCGCCGGTCCCCGGAGGCATGTCGATGAGAAGGAAGTCCAGCACGCCCCAGCGAACCTGCAGGATCATCTGCTTGAGGGCGTTGCAGGCCATAGGACCTCTCCAGATCAGAGCCTGGCCAGGTTCGGCGAAATAGCCGATGGACATCCATTTCACTCCGTACTTTTCTATCGGCAGGATGACCTCCTTGCCTTCCTCTATGGCTTCGGCCTCGGGAACGGCTCCTTCAGTGCCCGTCATCAGAGGGACTGAAGGACCGTAGACGTCGGCGTCGGCGAGACCGACCTTGTAGCCGAGCCGGGCCAGTGCCACGGCCAGATTGACGGCCACGGTGGACTTGCCGACTCCGCCCTTGCCGGAGGCTATGCCGATGATGTGGCGGACATTGTTGACCTCTTCAAGGCCGAGGTCAAGGCCGGCTTTCTTCTTCGGAGTCTCTTCCTTGACCACTGTCCTTACTTCCACCTCCGTGTCCTGCGGAGCGTTCCGGATGATTGTCGCCCGGGTGCTGCCGACAAGATATTCAGTGAGAGGGTCGCGTCTCTTCGGGAAGGCGAGGGTGACGGTGATTTTGTTCCCGTCGATGCTGATGCCCTCGACCATTCCGAGTTCGACGATGCTTTTGCTGTTCTTCGCGGGGTGCACGACCTCCGCTAGCATATTCAGTATTTCCTGTTCAGTCATGGTTTACTTCACAATGTTCATTTCCTTGGTGAGGTAGCCTGCGCCGCCGAATTTGTCCACAAGGAAGAGGACGTAGCGGATGTCCACGCAGATGCACCTCTGCAGGTCAGGCTCGAACATCACGTCGCTGGACATCGACTCCCAGTTGCCGTCGAAGGCCAGTCCGATGAGTTCGCCCTTGGCGTTGAGGACAGGGCTGCCGGAGTTGCCGCCCGTGATGTCGTTGTTGGTGAGGAAGCAGCAAGGCAGGTTGCCGTCGGCCATCGCGTAGCGGCCGTAGTCGCGGTTGATGTAGAGCTGCTTGAGCTTGGCCGGCACCTTGAACTCGTAGTTGTCAGGGTCTTCCTTCTCGATCACTCCATAGATGGTGGAGTAGTACTTGTAGGTCAGCGCGTCCTTCGGTGAATATGACTTCACGGTGCCGTAGGTGAGCCTCATCGTGAAGTTCGCGTCCGGGTACATGGCCTTTCCCTTCTGCCATTCCATCAGACCGGCCGTGTAGGCCTTCGAAGCGGTCTGCACCTTCGCCTCAGCATCCTTGTCCATTCCTTTCCCGAGTCTGTAGTAGACTTTGAGAGGGGCCATCAGCAGTATGTTGGCAGGGTCGTTCCTGACGGTGTCCATGCCGCCGGACTCGACGGCTTCCTTTAACTTGTCAAATGATGTGAATATGCTCTCTTTGTAGAGTCCGTCCACATACTTGTCGATGTCGAGCGTGGCGAAATCCTCCCCTATGATTTCGAGGTAGTTTTCCTTGCGGGCGTTGTCCCTGTAGTGCTTCAGAAGAGCGGCGGCCATCTCGTGGTCGAGAGGCTCGCAGTAGTCCTCGTAGCGGCTCTTGACCGCCTCCAGAGCCTTGTCTATCGCGGCCACCGTGTCAATTCCCTTATCGAGAAAGCGGCTGCAGACATTGTCAAAAATCAAATTGAAGGTGCAGAGTTCAATGTTCAGAACGGTCTCGCCGAGAAGCCTGAGGTCGTTCTCGTTCTGGGCGTTGGCTTTGACTCCGTCCGCTATGTCCTGCACGGATGTGCCGTAGAGAGCCTTGCGGTCGCTCTTCTTTTCGATCCATTTCTGGAACTCGGCTTCTTTTTCGTGTTCCTTGCCGATGATGTCAAGGTCGGCGAAAGCCTTCTTTTCGCCGATCCACTTCTTCCATCCGTTGGCCGAGTTGGCGTACTTGTCGGCGTACTTCAGCCTGATGGACGGATCCTTCTCCATCCATTTCCACATTATGTCCTGGCGGACGGTCCTCGCGGCTATGGAGATGTCGTGCGAATCCATCATCTGCTGGAGCTGGGCCTCGGTCTGGTATCTCTGGGTGCTGCCCGGATAGCCCATGATCATCGTGAAGTCACCTTCGTTGATGCCTTTGAGCGAAATCTTCAGCGACTGCTTCGGAACGTAAGGCTTGTTGTCTTCTGAATATTCAGCCGGCTCGTTGTCCTTGCCTGCGTAGACCCTGAACATCGAGAAGTCGCCGGTGTGGCGCGGCCACATCCAGTTGTCGGTCTCGCCTCCGAACTTGCCGATGGATGCCGGAGGAGCGCCCACGAAGCGGACATCCCTGTAGATTTTGTAGACTATAAGGTAGTAGGCGTTGTCGTTGTAGAATGACTCCACCATCGCCTTGCAGTTCGGGTTGGCCTCCTCGGCGGCCTTCCTGAGTCCTTCAATCACACTTTCTCTCACGGTCTCGTCGGTCGCCGAGACGGCTTCCGTCACGTCGGACATGCTCACGAGGAAGGTCACAGACAGTCCCGGTACAGGAATCTCCTCATCGCTGTTCATCGCCCAGAATCCGTCCTCAAGGTAGTTGTGCTCGTCCGAGGAGAGTTTCTGGATGCTTGAGTAGCCGCAATGGTGGTTGGTGACAAGGAGACCCTTGTCAGAGATCATCTCGCCCGTGCATCCGCCGCCGAAGATGACGACGGCGTCCTTGAGCGAGGAATGGTTGACGCTGTAGATCTGTTCCGGGCTGAGTTTGCAGCCAAGGTCTTTCATCGCACCTGCGTTCAGTTTCTGGAGGAGCGGAAGCATCCACATACCCTCGTCCGCGAAAGCGGCTGTCCCTGCCATCAGAGCGATGGCGAGGGTGCAAATCAATTTTCTCATATTCAAAAATAACTATAATTCCGGTTTTCGGCGCCGCAGGTGCGGGACACGCCCTGCATCCGAGACGCATACGCGAATGTAGCCAATTCTGAATTAATGACCAACCGTTTGCTGTCCGTCCAGCCCAAGTTCCTTCTCATAGCGGGCTATGAGCCGCTGGTCGCTGGCGATGACAGCCTCCTTGTCCTTGATTTTTTCCTCGAGCCTCCTGATTTCGTCCTCAAGCGAACTGATCTGTCCGTTAAGTTCTTCGATTCTGCTGTTGTACGCCTCCCTGATGCTGTCCAGCGCTTTCTCTATCGAACTGACCGGCTCGAAGCCGTTCACAAGTTCGGCCAACGAGGTCCCGGTCTCATCGGCGAACCTGGTGACGTGGACATTGATGATTCTTGTGTCTCCCTGCACAAGCTTCCTGTAGGCGTTGAGGGAGATTTCAAGCCGATGCGCCATCTCGGTCTGTGAGAGGCCGAGTTCGTTCCTTTTCCGTTCAAGGTTTCTTTTTATTGTCGCGTCGTCCATTGTAAAATGAGGGTTTTGCGCGCTCAAGCACCGCGAAAATATCCAAAAGAAAACTTGCCGTGTTGCAACCTGTGGTTGTAATTTACAACCACAGGTTATAAAAAACACATAAAAAGAATAAAAAATAGAAATAATTTGGTTCATACCCCCGCCGGATAGTAACTTCAGGTTGTAATTCCGGAAGAAAGCGGCCTTATTCGCGGAAAAGACGACACGACAAAAATTCAACGAATATGGAAAAGACAGGAAAATGCTACGCGGCTTTCGAGCGCGCTATGGATGAGGAAAAGATTTACCGTGTCCTGGCGGACTTTGACGGGATCTGTGTCCGGATAGGCGCGGATCCTGCCCTTCTGGACAGGATGATTTATGAAGAACTTGGCTGGACAGGGCAGTCCTTGGTCGATTTGTACCGCTCGCAGGAGGGGATTTGGTAATAAAGATGCGTTGAGTGTTGTTATTGGAACATTTTTTTATTAGATTTGCCTTCCGGCGGCTTCTGATGGAGGCGAAAAAGGTAAAACGATTTCCCAAAACGCTCCGCAGAAGATTTTGCTGAATAGCCAAGAATTTCATAATTAATAACTTATAGTAATGAAAGAATATTCTACTAAAGACATCCGCAATGTGGTTCTGATTGGCAGCGCCAAGTCAGGTAAGACCACATTGTCTGAAGCCATGCTCTATGAGGGCAAGGTGATCGCCAGAAGAGGCACGGTCGAGGACAAGAACACTGTTTCCGACAATGAGGAAATCGAAAAGATGAACCAGAGGTCGATCTTCGCGACTCCGCTTTACGCAGAGTTCATGGACACGAAGTTCAACGTGGTCGACGCTCCGGGTTCCGATGACTTCATCGGAGGCGCGGTGTCAGCCTTCAAGGTCTGCGAGAACGGTATTCTTGTCATCAATGCACAACAGGGCGTGGAGGTCGGCACCGACATCTTCGCGCGTTACGCCACCAAGTACAAGCTTCCTATGATCGTGGCTGTCAACCAGCTCGACTCCGAGAAGGCTGACTGGGAGAAGACAATCGCCGAGATGAAGGAGACCTTCGGCAACAAGCCTATCATAGTCCAGTTCCCTGTCAATCCGGGGACGTCTTTCGACGGCTTCATCGATGTCCTCAAGATGAAATACTACCATTTCAAGGACGAGAACGGAACCCGCGAGGATCTTGAGATTCCGGCCAATCTGATGGACGAGGCCGAGACCCTGCGTCAGGAACTCATCGAGAAGGCCGCCGAGTTCGACGACACCCTGATGGAGAGATTCTTCGAGAACGGTTCGCTCACAGAGGACGAGATCCGCGAGGGACTCGGAATCGGTATCCGCCAGGGCGGCGTGCTTCCTATCTTCTGTCTGTCCGCCAAGAAGGACATCGGCGTGAAGAGGCTTATGGAGTTCACCATCAAGACAGCCATCTCTCCTGCCGAGACCAAGTCCGCCACGAAGGACGGCAAGGTCGTTGAGTGCAAGGCTGACAACCCTACATCGCTGTTCATCTACAAGACTGATGTCGAGGCCCACCTCGGCGAGGTTTCCTACTTCAAGGTTATGTCAGGCCATCTGACTGAAGGAATGGACCTTGAGAACCCTGAGACTGGCGACAAGGAAAGGCTTTCCACGATCTACGCCGTGGCCGGAGCGAAGAAGGAGAAGGTTTCCGGACTCATGGCCGGTGAGATCGGCTGTACCGTCAAGCTGCGCGCCGGCAAGACCAACGTCACGCTCTCGCAGCTCGGCTCAGGAATCTCCTACGAGCATATCGTCTTCCCTGCGTCCAAGTACCGCTGCGCCATCAAGGCCGAGTCCCAGAACGACGAGACCAAGCTTGGAGAGGCTCTGTCGAAGATTTCCGCGCAGGATCCTACAATCATAGTTGAATATTCAAAAGAACTGAAGCAGACCATCCTCAAGGGCCAGGGCGAGCAGCACATCAATGTCTGCAAGTGGCGTCTTGAGAACGAGTTCGGCGTCAAGGTGGTTCTCTTCGCTCCTAAGATCCCTTACCGCGAGACCATCACGAAGGTCGCCAACGCCACCTACCGTCACAAGAAGCAGTCCGGCGGCGCTGGACAGTTCGGTGAGGTTTCCCTGCTCATATGCCCTATCGTGGAAGGTGTTCCGTTCACGAACAAGTTCAAGATCGACGGCAAGGAAGCTGTCCTCAACGTGAAGACGAAGGAGGAGTTCAACCTCGAATGGGGCGGCAAGCTTGAGTTCTACAACTGCGTTGTCGGTGGAGCCATCGACGCCCGCTTCATGCCGGCCATCCTCAAGGGACTCAACGACAAGATGACCGAAGGCCCTCTTACAGGTTCCTACGCCCGTGACATCAGAGTCTTCGTCTATGACGGTAAGATGCACCCGGTTGACTCCAACGAAATCTCCTTCATCCTCGCTGCCCGCAACGCTTTCAAGGAAGCGTTCCGCAACGCCGGTCCGAAGATCATGGAGCCTATCTACAATGTAGAGATCATGACTCCTGCCGACTACATGGGAGCCTGCATGTCGGATCTCCAGAACAAGAGGGCCATCATCGAAGGTATGAGTTCGGACAAGGGATTCTCCATCCTCAAGGCCCGCGTGCCTCTCGCCGAGCTTTACCGTTACTCGACAACCCTCAGCTCGCTGACTTCAGGTGCTGCCACGTTTACAATGGAATTCGCTGATTACCAGCCTGTTCCTGCCGATGTGCAGACCAAGCTTCTTGCCGAGTACGCCGCTCAGTCCAAGGATGACGAGTAGTCCTCAGGGCCTTTGGAGGCCGGAGTACTGCAACTCTTGAACGTTTACGATGCCCTCCACCTCTGTGTCATACCCAGGCGGAGGGCTTTAACGTGGACAGATATTCTTAAGGTATTTTGCCACAGGCACTTTATTACAAGCGAAAGTTAA
>CAVJKE010000097.1:0-6932 GCA_963649695.1 bacterium | reverse complement strand
CAAGGAGGTATGGCTTGGATAGCCGATGCCAGACTGGCCGCTGCAGTCTCGAACGCCGGCGGTCTCGGCCTGATTTCTTCAATCAATTTCGGCACAGAAGCCGTAAGGGAAGAGATCCGCAAATGCAAGACCCTCACCGACAAGCCTTTCGGTGTCAACATCATGCTTCAGGCCCCGAACGCCGGAGAAGTAGCTGAAATGCTCATCGAAGAAGGTGTGAAAATCGTCACGACAGGTGCCGGCTCACCGGCCGCCTACATGGAGAAATGGAAAGCCGCAGGCGTGAAAGTCATCCCTGTTGTGGCTTCCGTTGCCTATGCCCTCAAGATGCAGGAACTCGGAGCGACGGCCGTCATCGCCGAAGGAGCCGAATCCGGCGGACACATAGGAGACACCCACACAATGGCGCTTGTCCCACAGGTGGTTGACGCCCTGGATATTCCTGTACTCGCAGCCGGCGGAATCTTCGACGGAAGAGGAGTCGCGGCGGCCTTCATGCTCGGAGCGAAAGGAGTGCAGGTCGGCACGAGGTTCCTCATCGCCGACGAATGCCATATTCACGAGAACTACAAGGCGAGGCTCATCGCCGCTTCCGACGTCAGCACGATGGTGACCGGAAAGTCACTCGGAGACGCGGTGCGCGGCCTCAAGACCCCGTTCGCGAAGAAATTCTTCAAGATGGAATATGACCCTGCCGTCTCCAAGGAAGAAGTGCAGAAATTCGGCACCGGCTCGATGCGCAAGGCCGTGTTCGACGGCGACCTTGCCGGAGGAAGTTTCCTCGCCGGAGAGGTAGCGGGCATGATCAAGAAGAAGGAAACCGCCAAAGAGATTGTGGAGGACCTTATGGACGGAGCCGAGAAGCTCCTCGCCGGCGCCTCCGGACTTTTAACGAAATAAGAACAAAAAACAAATAATGGATAAAAGAGTAGTAGTGACAGGTATGGGAGTGATCTCACCTGTCGGCAACGATGTCAACACATTTTGGAGCAACCTCTGCGCCGGAGTCTGCGGAATCGACAACATCACCGCTTTCCCGACCGAAAACCTTCCGGTGAAGATCGCCGGAATCATCAAAGATTTCAAGGCCGAGGAATACGGAATGGACAAGCCTTTCATCAGGAAGCAGGACCTGTTCACGCAGTACGGAGTAGCCGCCGCCTACCAGGCGATGAAGCAGTCCGGACTCTGCTCCCAGGGAGAGAACCAGAACATCGATCCGTTCAGGCTCGGAGTCTATGTAGGCTCGGGAATCGGCGGATTCGCCACCCAGTTCAGAGAGAGCGGCAAGATGATCGAGGATCCTTCAGGACAGTGGATCTCTCCGCTTTTCATCCCTACGATGATCTCCAACATCGCTGCCGGCCACATCGCCATCATCCATCATGCGGAAGGCCCTTGCGTTGACATCGTGACCGCCTGCGCCACCTCGACCAACGCCATGGGAGAGGCCTACAGAGCCATCAAGCACGGCTATGCCGACGCGATCATCACCGGAGGCTGCGAGAACGCCACCATTCCTATCGGAATCGCCGGCTTCGCCAACGCCAAAGCCCTTTCAAGGGCGACCGACCCGAAATACGCCTCACTGCCGTTCAACGCCAACCGCGCCGGCTTCGTGATGGCCGACGGAGCCGCCGTCCTCGTCCTTGAGGAATATGAGCACGCCAAAGCCCGCGGAGCGGAGATTCTCGGCGAGATGGTCGGTTACGGCAACACCTGCGACGCCTACCACTCCACAGCCCCGAGACCTGACGGCTCGACCCAGGCGAAGTGCATCGAACTGGCTCTTGAAGAGGCCGGATTCGACAAGGATAAAGACAATCTTTACATCAACGCCCACGGCACAGGCACAAGGCTCAACGACGTGGCCGAGACGACCGCCTACAAGCTCGCTCTCGGAGACTACGCCTACAAGGCCCACATCAGCTCCATCAAGTCGATGACCGGACATATGTTCGGAGCGGCCGGAGCGGCCGAGGCCATAGCCACGATCCTCGCCCTCCGCGACGGAATCTGCCCTCCGACCATCCATCTTGACACCCCTGATCCAGAATGCGACCTGGACTACACTCCTAACGAGGCCGTCAAGACCGACCTGACAATCGGAATCTCCGATTCCTTCGGCTTCGGCGGACACGACGCCTGCGTCGCGTTCAGAAAATGTACGGAATAGAATTTGCACTGAACGACAAGTGAAAATGAGCCGTCAGCGCGGCTCATTTTTCACTATAAGGCAATCAAGCGAGTTTAATATTCATTAATATTCAAAGAATATGATGACAAAGGAAGACATCAAGCAGTTTCTGCCTCACAGAGAGCCTATGCTCCTGATCGATGAAGCCGAGACGGACGAGAACGGGTACGCCCACACCAAGTACCGCATCAAGGAAGATGAATTCTTCACAAGAGGCCATTTCCCTGGCAACCCTATCGTGCCGGGAGTGATTCTTTGCGAGATCATGGCGCAAAGCTGCGCCGTCCTCGTCAAGGAAGACATTCCTGGACACATCACCCTCTACGCCGGACTGGACAAGGTGCGCTTCAAGAATCCCGTGAAACCGGGAGATGTCTGCGAAGTGACCTCGCACGTGGACGAGAAGAGGGGGCAGCTGTACTTCTGCTCGGCCAAACTGGAAGTTAACGGCAAACTCTGCTGCAAGGGAGAACTCACCTTCGCCCTTGTGCCAAAGGAATAAGGTATGGAATACAGAAGTCTGGCTGAAGAAGAGTTCCAGGACCTTGCGTCCAGAATCCTGTACGAGGACAACCACATCATCATCTTCAACAAAAGGGTCGGAGAGATCGTCCAGGCCGACAAGACAGGCGACGAGTGCCTCGCGGAGACGCTGAAGGCGTTCATCGCCCAGAGGGACGGCAAGCCCGGCAAGGTGTTCATCGGTGTACCGCACCGTCTCGACCGCCCTGTCAGCGGGATAACTGTCTTCGCCAAGACTTCAAAAGCGCTCTCGAGGCTTTCCGACATGTTCCGCACGGGACAGATCCACAAAACCTACTGGGCGCTCTGCTGCAAAGCCCCCGAGAAAGAGTCCGCCGAGCTGGACAACTGGCTTGTCCGTGTCGAAAGGCTGAACAAGACCTTCATCGCCGGCGGCCCTGACGAGCCGGGAGCCAAGGAGGCAAGACTCATCTACAGACACCTGCGGGACACGCAGCGCTACTCGCTTCTTGAAGTCCAGCTGCTCACCGGACGGCATCACCAGATCCGCTGCCAGCTGGCCGGAATAGGCTGCGTCATCAAAGGAGACCTCAAGTACGGAGCCCCCCGCTCGAATCCGGACGGAGGCATCAGCCTTCATTCGCACGAGATCAAGTTCATCCATCCTGTCAAGAAGGTCGAACTTGACCTGGTCGCCCCCGTCCCGTCATCCTGGAAACTGGACTGACCGGATCACCCTTCAGCGAGATGGTCCTGAAGCCATTCCGAAGGGGTTTTGCCGGTGTTGCACTTGAACGCCATCGTGAACGACACGTTGGAATGGAAGCCTGTCATCTCGGCGACCTCGCTGACTTTCAGCCTCGGGTCGCGCTCGAACAGCTCCATCGCCTGACGGATCCTGTAGTAATTGATGAACTGGCGGAAGTTCCTGCCGGACAGGATGTTGATCGTCTTTGACAGGTAGAGTTTGTTGGTGAACATCGAATCCGCCAGCGAAGCCATGTCGAAAGTGTAGTCAAGGTAAGGCTTCTTCTCCTCCATAAACATCACCACCCTCTTGTAGAGGTTGCTCATCTTCTTGTCGTCCTCGACCTTCTCGGCGCAGGAAGTCCTGAGATTACCCTTTATGATGTCCTTGATCTTGTCCTCAGTCGCCTTGTTGACGACATAGGTCCTGCCTGTCATCGCCCTCAGGTAAAGCATCGCGTAAAGTCCGAGGTACAGGGTGACCGACACGGCGCAAAGCACGTCCCTCAGCAGGCCGGCACAGGGCAGACCGCAGAGAAACAGCATTCCCGTCCCCATGAACACCAGCGAGTACAATGACCTGGAATGGTCTTCGACATTGTGCCAGACCGCTATGTTCCTGAACATCGCCCTGATGCCCGAGAAGCGTTTGTAGGCCACGAACAGATAGTAGGCCAGCACGAACATCAGCATCGGCACGAAGGAGTAGACGATGCGCTGGCTCTTGAAGTTCAGCGTTCCGGCCGGCCAGCAGTCGAAAACGAGCAGCGTCACCAGCCCGTAGGCCAGCAGGAGAGCCACCGCCACCACCGAGGTCTTGGGTTTTTCAAAAGAACAAGGGAACATCACCAGGCAGGCCGAGGCGAAAGAGAGGTCGACGGCCAGCGAAGGCATCTCAACCGGAGGCGGAAGCACCAGGTCCAGCAGAACCATCAGAAGTCCGCCGGCGCAGGAGGCTATCCTGATGGCGGACCTAGCGGATTTCCCTACCCTGCCGCATCTGAAATCATAGACGATGAGAAACGACAGCTCAAGAAAAGCCAGCACAAGAAAAAATATTGTCATATCGGTTTTAGTTTATAGTATCTAAAAAATTATTGATCGGTCCGGCGGGAGGTCCGCGCCGCTGAAGTGGTTTCCCAATATACAAACAAAAACCCCGGGGTGGATGGCATCCCGGGGGTATGAATCAGATTTTATGTGTTTTTTAATGGATATTAACTTTTCTTAGCGCCTTTGATCGTGTCGAAACCCTGGCCGTAGACTCCGGCCACGGAAGAAATCGACAGGAAGGCGTCAGGATCCACCTGCTGGATGGCGCGGAGAAGGAGATTCAGGTCGGTCTTCCTTGTGATCACCATCAGGACTGACGCGGACTGCTTTGTGTACCAGCCCTTTCCATCGATCACGGTCACACCTCTGTGGAAATCGGAGGCGATCAGGTCAGCGATCTCCTCATACTTTTTGGAGAGGATGAAAAGCTGCACGCTCTGCTTTGAACCGGCGATGTACAGGTCCACGACATAGCCGCAGACGGTGACGAGGATCATACCGTAGACAGCAGTGGCGAACTTGCCGTCGAACGCTATCTTCTGTCCTTCAGCCGTGTAGGACGGGAACAGCAGGGATGAGGCGATGATGAACACATCGATCGTCAGGATCACCCGGCCCGGGGACACATTACGGAACTTCGTGATTATCAACGCAATGATGTCCGTACCCCCTGTGCTACCCCCTTGCGAGATGGAGATGCCTATGCCGAGGCCGGCCATCGAGCCGCCGATGATCGAGCAAAGCAGTTTGCCGTTCGCCACCGCCAGGTCGTTGATGAGGGTCACCGGGATGATTGTCTGGAACTCGTTCAGACAGCACGAGGCGAGGATGATCGCATAGACCGTCTTGATGCCGAAGGACGGGCCGATGATGAACAACGAGATGACCAGCAGGACAGAGTTGATGATGAAGTACGAGTAACCCATCTTGAAGCCTGTGGCGTACTGGATGATGGCGCTTATACCAGAGACCCCGCCGCCGATGAGATTGTTAGGCGTGAGGAAAATGGTCCAGCCCAACGTGTAGACGACTATGCCGAGGGTGATGAGGAGATACTCCTTCACACCTCTGAAAACCTTTGATGTTGAACCCCCCATTACACTATTTTAAAACAAAGTTGACTATCTTGCCCGGCACGACGATCACCTTGACGATGTTCTGTCCGCCGACATATTTTCCAGTCTGCTCCATTCCGCGGATCTCGGCCTCGACCTCTTTAGGTGTCAAGGATTTAGGAAGTTCCACGGTGAAACGCATCTTACCGTTGAAGGAGACAGGATAGGTGATGTTGTCCTCGGCGGCGAGAGCCGGATTGAATTCAGGGAAGTGAGCGTAGGTTATGCTTTCCTTGTGGCCGAGAGCCTCCCAGAGTTCCTCGGCGATGTGAGGTGCGAAAGGAGAAAGCAGAACCGTCAGCGGTTCGAGGATCTCCCTCTTGTGGCACTTGGCCCCGACGAGTTCGTTCAGAGTGATCATGAACGCGCTGACGGTTGTGTTGTAGGAGAAGTGTTCGATGTCGTCCTGCTCCTTGGCGATCAGTTTGTGGAGAGCCTTGAGTTCGGCAGGAGTGGCCTTCTCGTCGGTCACGATGAAGGTGTCGCCATCGTAGAAGAGTTTCCAGAACCTGCGCAGGAAACGGTTGACTCCGTCGATGCCCTTTGTGTCCCACGGCTTTGACTGCTCGAGAGGACCGAGGAACATCTCGTAGAGACGGAGGGTGTCGGCGCCGTAGTCATCGCAGATCTTGTCCGGATTGACGACGTTGTACATCGACTTGCTCATCTTCTCAACGGCCCAGCCGCAGACATATTCACCGTTCTCGAGGATGAATTCAGCGTCGGCGAACTCAGGTCTCCAGGCCTTGAAGGCCTCGAGGTCGAGCCTGTCGTTGCGGACGATGTTGATGTCCACGTGGATCTCGGTCGTCTCGTACTGGTCCTTCAGGCCGCAGGAGACGAACTTGTTGGTGCCCACGATTCTGTAGACGAAGTTGGAACGGCCCTGGATCATTCCCTGGTTGACCAGCTTGCGGAAAGGCTCGTCCTCGCAGACATAACCGAGGTCGTAGAGGAACTTGTCCCAGAAGCGGGAGTAGATCAGATGGCCCGTGGCGTGTTCCGTGCCGCCTATGTACAGGTCCACATCGCGCCAATATTCATCTATCTTCCTGTCCACCAGCGCCTCGGAGTTGTGAGGGTCCATATACCTCAGGTAGTAGGCGCTTGAGCCGGCGAAGCCAGGCATCGTGCTGGTCTCAAGAGGCCAGCCCTCGTAGGTCCAGTCCTTAGCTCTGGCGAGAGGCGGCTCGCCGTTCTCTGTCGGCTTGAACTCGCTGATCTCAGGCAGGGTCAGAGGCAGTTTCTCGAACGGGACAGGAGTCGGGATGCCGTTCTTGTAGTAGATCGGGAAAGGCTCGCCCCAGTACCTCTGGCGGCTGAATATGGCGTCGCGC
>CAVJKE010000096.1:0-6975 GCA_963649695.1 bacterium | reverse complement strand
CCGTGGACAACAGCAATCCTCTGAACCGTCACCGCATCGTCAAGTTCCGTATTCCTGCTCTCAGCGAATCGACCGACGGACTGGTGGTCCTGACCGAGGACGACCTGATCGAGAACTATCTGATCGAGGACACCTACGCCGCCAAGTTCAATCCTGTAGGCCAGGGTCTTTACATCAAGAACGGCCTTCTGTTCATGCCTACGGGCTTCGGCACCGAGAAAGCTCCGACCTACCTCTATGTCTGGAATCTTGCCGAGAGGACAATGCAGAATGTGATCGACCTGCGTGAGGCGACGTTCGGCGAACTCGAGGACTGCGCGTCTTACGGCGACGCTCTGATCATCCAGTCCCAGGGCAATCTGTTCAAACTGAATTTCTAGAAGAAAGCAAACTTACTGACTCCGGAGTCCGCATAAACGGTCTCCGGAGTCCTTTTATTTTTCAAGCGGAAGCCGGACGGTCATCTCGCAGTTTTTGCAGTCGAAGGAGAGGGCGTAGCGCTTTCCGTTGTTGACCAGGAAGAGAGGAGCGTTCCGCGCGGCTTTCTGATGCACGGGGCAGAGGCCGAGTTCATAGCGGACACAGTACTTGGTGCGCATCAGTTCGGCGTCCGGGCGGAGCGAAAGTTCAAAAGCCTCATCTGCCTCCTCCGCTCCCAGTGCGAGATAGGTCTTTCTCGCGATACGGTTCGCGATGTTGGCCTTGTACGAAAGGCTCAGCGGGACCTTGGATTTCTGAATATCAGGAATATCCTCCAGCGCTGATCTGCCTTTGGCATCGGCGGGATCTTTTGCCGAGGCTTCGGCTTGAGCCGCAGATGGATCTTTCGCCGTGGCTTCTGCTGAGATACGGGCTTTGCAGCCGGCATTGTCATCAGTCCTGCCGCCGCAAGGAAGGTTCTCCAGTTCAGCGGCGATGTCCCTGCGGATGGCGTTCAGGGTCGAGGCTGGAAGGAACGGCAGCGCCCCTCCGGATCCCTCCGCATCCAGCGAACTGAGTGTGAATGAATATGTTCCCGTAGATTTTGAGAGTTGCGACGTGAACATATTCCTCATCCTTTCCGGATTTTCCGCCGCCGAAGTCCCGACCTCTCTCTCGAAGCCCACCGACCTGCCGTCCTGGGAAACGGCCTTGACGGTCAGCAGGAAAGCATTCTCCTGAGGTTCCCCGGTCAGGCCGTTCCGGCCGTTGCCGTCGGCTTCAGCGGCCCGCTCGCCACCGCCGCGTTCAATGCCGGCGTTCCGCATCGAAACGGCTATGTCCACCCTCACCGGAATCATCCGCACCGGTAGGTTGGACTCCAGTTCCTTCTCGAAGGCCGTGTCGAGATTGCGGTACAGTTTCGCTCCGGAGTAAAGCCCCGGAACAGGTTTGCAGGTTATCCTGCAGCCCTGACAGACATCTCCCCGGAAGCCGATTATCTCGCTCCCGCCCTTGGCCAGGAAAGAGAATCCGTCCCCGTTTCTGAGCTGTTCCGCCGCACTTTTCATCCTGACGGTTATCGTGATGTTCTCCCCGCCGGCCACCGGTCTGTCTGATGGTCTGCCGGCGGAAAACCTTCCGGCAGGAATCCTTCCGGCAGGGGAGTCCGGCCTCGAAGAACCTGCCGGAGCGATTGACACCACGGTCCCGACTTCCTCCCCAATGGACTTCGGAGCGTCCATCGATGACCATCCCCGGCTTCTTTCCCCATCAAGGAACAGCTCTGTGTAGCCCCTGTTGAAAGTCTTGCCGAGATCCGGCGTGAAACCGCCCGTGACCCGTCCGAAGGAGGCCCTGCTGTACTTCTCCGGGTTAGAGGCGACCAGTTCGTCCAGCGCCGATGAATATGCCCGCACGGTGTTCCGTACATAGGAGATGTTCTTGAGCCGGCCCTCGATCTTGAACGAGCATATTCCTGCATCCGCGAGGTCGCCGAGCCTTCCGCTCAGGTTGTAGTCCTTGAGCGACAGAAGTGCCTTGTTCCGCACCAGCGTCCGCCCGTCCCAGTCCACAAGGTCGTAGAGAGACCGGCAGGCCTGTATGCACTCACCCCTGTTGGCGCTCCGCCCGGCGATCTGCTCGGACAGGTAGCACTGCCCGCTGTAGCACACGCAGAGCGCTCCGTGCACGAAGAACTCCAGCTCACAGCCGACCGCCGAGCGGATGGCCTTGATCCTCTCCAGCGAAAGTTCTCTTTCGAGCACAAGCCGTTCAGTCCCGAGATTTTCGTAAAGCCGGGCCTTCTCCGGAGTCCTTATCGCACACTGGGTCGAGGCGTGGACAGGAAGGTCGGTCAGTTTCCAGACCGCAAGGTCCTGGGCTATGACAGCGTCCACTCCCGCCGCCTTGGCCTCGGTGAGAAGCCTCTCGGCTTCCTTTAGTTCGCTGTCGAAGAGTATCGTGTTGAGCGTCAGAAAGATGCGGACTCCGAACCGGTGGGCGTAACCGGTCAGCCGGCGGATGTCCTCCATCGAGTTTCCCGCCGCCTTTCTCGCTCCGAACGCAGGCCCGGCCACATACACGGCATCGGCACCGCAGTCGATGGCCGCGATGCCGATGTCAATGTTTCTTGCCGGAGCGAGCAGTTCGAGATGCGTGAGCATCTTGCTTGTTTTTACTTGCTCAGAGCCTTGATCTGCGCCTGTGCCTGCGCGCCGAGCTGAGGGTCGTTCTGGACCTTCTTGTAGTTCTCGAGAGCCTTCGCGTTGTTCTTCGCGCCCTGGTAGAGAGCGGCTACGGTGAAGGTGATGGCAGGAGCGTTCTTGGCGTTAGGGTTCATCTCAAGGTACTTCTCGAAGTACTTGATGGCGTCAGAGTTCTTGCTGAGCTTCTGGGAAGCCTGGCCGGCGATGAGGTAGGCGTTGGCGTTCTCAAGGTACTCGTTGGCCTTGAGTGCGTTATCTACCGCTACGGCGTACTTCTGGGACTTCAGACCGACCTGGGCGGCCTTGACGTAGATGTTGGAAACCTGCTTGTTGGCTGTGGTCTCCTCACCGTTCCAGGCGGCGTGCTTGAAAGCTTCGACGGCCTCTTCAGTCTTGCCCTGGGCGGCGAGAGCCTGTCCAAGATAGAGGGCTGCCTTGCCGGCGGTGGTATCGATCGCATAAGACTTCTTGAAACCGTCCTCTGCTGTGGCGAAGTCCTTCAGTTTGAGGGCATCGACTCCCTTCTGCATCCAAACCTGAGGAACGAGTTCCTTGGCCTTCTCGGCGACCTCGGCGTTGTCGTACTCAGCCGCTACGTCGGCGACCTTGCCAAGTTCGGTGACGGCCTCTTCGTACTTCTTGTCTGTGATAAGGTCCTTGGCGACTTCAAGGGAAACTCCAGGGATGGCGTTCTTACAGTTGGCAACAAGTTCGTCAGCCTCCGCTCCGATGGCCTGACCCATCTCCAAAGCTTTCTGGAAGTAATCAAGCGCCTCTTTCCAATTCTTCATCGAGATGGCGGTGGCTCCGTTGTTGTAGAGTTCGGTAGCCTGGGCCATGTCCTGGGCTGAAGCCATACCTGCGGCCAAAAACGCGGCCGCGATCGCAAGGATAAATCTTTTCATCGTTTTAAATATGTTTAAATTATCATTTCCTAATGTGCAAGAGTCACAAATGTAGTAAAAATTTTGCGTCAATGGCACATAATTGGTTATTTTTGTCTGAATGCTCACATAAACGGGAGGTGTCAGAATGCGTGGTCTTGTCAAATCAGTTTTATGTACGTGCCTGCTTGGTTTCTCAATAATGATGCCAGCGCAGGATCTTCCTGTCCTGCAGAAGGACGGAGCGGTCACTTCGAGCGACCTCTCCAACGGCATCACCTACTACCTGGTGACCAACCCGTCGATGAAGGGAGTGGCGGATTTCGCGCTCGTCCGCAAAGGCTGCGGCGACACTCTCGCCGCCCGCCGCGAACTGGCCTCCCTGCCTCACTTCAACAAGACGATACCTTACAAGTTCCTGTCCCGCAAGGGAATAGGCTGCCGTCCGGAGGGCTATGTCTCTTTCAAGGACGACGCGACCATATTCAGATTCGATGAAGTGCCTGTCTTCGACAAGGCCGCCTCGGACACCACTCTTCTGATGCTGTTCGACCTCATCGCGGCCCAGCCTTGCAGGCACGCGGTCATCATCTCCGGCGACATCACCCCTTCCGCCATCATCGAAAGGATGAACGTCTTCTCGCTTATGGTGCCTTCCCGCAGCCCTTCCTACAAGAAGAATGAATATGTCTGGACACCTTCAGCCGGGCCTTCATATTCATTCATCCCGTCCGGAAGCGGGTCGGTCGAGGTGGTTTTCCGCTCGCCGCGCACTCCGGACAGCCAGATGGCCACGATCCAGCCTTTCATCTCCTCTCTTTTCTCGAACGCTTTGAAGGAGGTCGTGTCGGTGCGGCTCCGTGAGACCTTGATGCAGAGAGGTATTCCGGTCAGCGAGGTCGGAGTCACCTACGAAGGGAGCGCCGACGGTGCCGGGGACGAGACCTTCAAAGTGGTCCTGCGCGCCGGCAGAAGCCAACTGATGCCAGCTACCCTCGCTCTTGCGGGCGTGCTTTCAGAAATCTGCTCTAAGGGAGTGGGGGCGACCGAGTACAGGGTGGCCCGCAACTCAGTGCTGGGCGGCTTTTTCGGCAGCCAGGACAACGACGCCGTCGTGCGCCAATGCATCTCCGCCTACCTTTACGGAGCGGACCTCGCCTCTCCGGCGACCAAGGCGAAATTCTACACTTCAAGGAATATGTCGGCTCTGGCGGAGACTGAGTTCTTCAATTCTTATGTCTCGGCCCTGTTGTCGGGGATGAAGACTCCGCAGGTGACCTGGACGGGCTGGGAGGAGGATTACGACGAGTGGCTCTGGCCGACTCTCTTCGAGTCCGCCGCCAACGGTGTGGCCTTGCTGGAAAAGCCTGTCTATCAGTGGAAAACCTCATCGAAGGACACAACAGCTTTCTATGCCGACAAGAACAAAGTGAAGGTTAAGTCGACCGCTGTGGAGCCGGTTTCCGGTGGAGAACTCTGGACTTTCACCAACGGAATGAAGGTCATATTCAAAAAGGCTGACACCAAGGGCAGGTTCAGTTATTCCTTTATGGTCAAAGGTGGGCTTTCCACGGTGCGGGATCTGAACAGGGGAGAGGGTGCTTTCTTCAGTGATATGCTCAGCCTCAGCGAGATAGCCGGGATGCCCGGAAGTGACTTCATCAAGACTCTCAAGGCTGCGGATGTCGAGATGGACTGCGCTGTCTCCACTTCCGACCTCAGACTCCAGGGATCCGCTCCTTCGTCCAAAGTCAGCCTTGTCCTGAGGGCTCTGCTTTCGGTAGCCAACCAGAGAAAGCCTTCCGAGGAGGCTTTCCAGGCCTGGAGGCCGATGGAACTGGCTTCGCTGAAGCCGGCGGTTCTTGACAGCCTGATGTACCAGGACTACAACTATTCCACCGTCAAGACTCCTTCGGGACTTGTGGCTTCCACGATGGCCGATGCCGATGAATTCTTTGACAATCAGTTCATAAGGTCGAACGATGGAGTGCTGGTGATTGTGGGCGACCTGCAGTCCGAGAATCTCCAGAAGACACTTTGCCAGTACCTCGGCGGGTTCAGGGTCAGCAAATCCCAGGTAGCGAAGCCGTTCTCCTCGTACAGGATGCGAACGGGGGCCACGACTTACTCCAAAGCCGGGACTCCGGTCAGCATAAGCATAGGGATGGCTTGCGCAGAGCCGTTCACGACAGAAAGTTATATGGCCTTCAAGGTCGCCGGTCTCGCTCTCGAGCGGAGGCTGACCGGGACGATGGCTGGGCTTGGTTTCAGCGTCAGGATGTCGGACAAGTTCAGCGTCTGGCCTCAGGAGGCTCTGGAGCTGATCTTCACCTGCGACCCTGTGCCTGAGGCGGGGCTACCAGGAGGGGTCGAGATCGGCTCCGAGCAGCCGATGCTTTCTCTTGTGCAGGCCAGAAAGACCATCGAGTCAGTGCTTTCCCAGCCGGTCGGGGATGCCGAACTTTCATCTTGCAAATCATTGCTGTCCAACAGTTACACCAACTATCTCGCCGACCCGGGCAACTACATTGAGGCCATCCTGATGCGCTACAGTGGAGGTAAGGATGTGCTTACCGGCTACGCCAACCGTATCGCCAGCGTCTCGGCGGACAAGGTTAAAGAAATCTTCGGAGTCCTCTCCGAGGGAATGAGGATTGAATATGTCGTCAAAAAATAATTTCGGAACTATCATACAGATCGGTGACATCCTTGTGTCCGAGGATGTGGTGACAGAGTATTTCGCCTGCGACTATGCGGTCTGCAAGGGCTGCTGCTGCATAATTGGTGACAGCGGGGCTCCGCTGGAGGAGTCTGAACTGGAGCCTCTGGAAGAGAATTATCCTACATATTCAAAGCTGATGAGGCCACAGGGCAGGGCTCAGATCGACAAGGAGGGCTTTTTCTCCATAGATCGCGACGGCGACATCGTGACCCCTGTGGTGGAAGGCTCGGAGGAGTGCGCCTACACGACCTTCGACGAGGCAGGAAACTGCTTCTGCTCCATCGAGAGATGCTTTTTCCAGGGGACCTGCAAGTTCCGCAAACCGCAGTCCTGCTGGCTCTATCCGGTCCGCGTCACGAAACTGACGGGCGGCGGGTACGCCCTCAACCTCCATCGTTGGGGAATATGCAAGGACGCGTATGAGAAGGGTCGCCGCGAGGGTGTCCGGGTCTACGAGTTCCTCAAGGAGCCGTTGACGGCCGTGTTCGGCGAGGAGTTCTACACCGCCTTGACCGTGGCCGCCAAACAGCTTTTCTGATTTTTGCTGAAATCTTGGACTGGTTATCCGCAACGATACCCAATATGATGTAGCCTAAGTCCTAAGTCCGACGCAGATGTGCCCGGAAAACCGTTCTGATGATTCATCATTAGAATTCGTAGATGAAACAAAACAGAGACCGGTTAAATAACCAGCCTCTGTTTCCGTGCGGTAGGTGAGAGTCGAACTCACACGGGCTTGCGC